>JAUMBF010000103.1:0-17483 GCA_032115875.1 Rubrivivax sp. | reverse complement strand
TGCGCGCGGCGCCTGGCCTGGGCCCCGAACTCGGCCCAACGCGGGGCTGGATTTCTGCCGCCCACGCTCCTAGGCGCGCGGCACTCGGTGCGCCCCTTCGTCGACACCAACGTCGTCGTCTACGCCCTGAGCGGCCAGGACCCTGCCAAGCAGGCCGTGGCCCAGCGTCTGCTGGCCGAGCGGGGCGCTGCCCGACCCAGCCTCAGCACCCAGGTGCTGGCCGAGACCTACAGCGTGCTCACACGCAAGCTGCGCTGGGCGCCCGATGACGCGCTGGCCGCCGTCACCCTGCTGAAGCAACTGCGCGTGGTGGCGCTCACGCCCGAGACGCAGCTCGACGCGCTGCGCCTGGCCGTGGAGCACCGGCTGTCGGGCTGGGACGCGATGGTCGTGCAGGCCGCGCTGCAGGCCGGCTGCGACACGCTGTTCAGCGAAGACCTCCAGCCCGGCCGGCGGTTCGGCAGCCTGGAGGTGGTGAACCCGTTCGCGCCGCAGGCCCGGGAAGCGGCCGCGGCGCCTGTGCGCCGAAGTCGGACTTGATCTTCGCCCGCGCGATCACCGGCTGCCAGCGTTTCTGCTCGGCGGCGATGAAGGCCGCGTAGTCCCCCGGCGTGCCGCCCACCGCGATGGCCGCGTCGTGCGCCAGGCGTTCCAGCGTGGCCGGCTCCTTCATCGCCTTGGCGGCGGCCTGGGCCAGCCGCTCGATCGCGGCGGCGGGCATCGAGGCCGGCACGTTCAGGCCGTACCACTGCGACATCTCGAAACCCTTGTAGCCCTGCTCGGCCACCGTGGGCACGTCGGGCAGCTGCGCGGTGCGCTGCAGCGTGCCGGTGGCGATGCAGCGCAGCTTGCCGGTGCGCACGAACTGCAGCACGGCCGCCGCGCCCACCGAGGCGGCCTCCAGACGGCCGGCCAGCAGATCGGTGAGCATCGGCCCGGTGCCGCGGTAGGGCACGTGGGTGATGAAGGTGCCGCTTTCCTTCTTCAGGTACTCCATCGCCAGGTGGCCGGCCTTTGTTGGCCAAGCCGGGGCCCGCAGCGAGGCCGGGGCCAGGGTGGGCGGCCCGGGTGCCTGGCGCTCAGGGCCCCTCGCCCTGCGGCCCCACGCGCGGCAGCGCTGCGGCGTCGGGTGACGAGCGCACCCAGTGCTCCACCAGCGCGTCCAGCACCGCCCGGCCGCGGGCGGCGCCCTCGTCGTTGATCAGCATCGCCACCGCCCAGTCGCGCCCGTCGGCGTCGCGCAGCACGCCGGCCAAACCGACCACGTTGCGCAGCGTGCCGGTCTTCAGGCGCGCCCAGCCGGCAGCCGGCGAGTCGCGCAGCCGCAGCCGCATGGTGCCGTCCACGCCCACCGTGGGCAGGGTGGCCAGCAGGTCGTGGCGGTGCGGGCCGTGCCACGCAGCGTGCAGCAGCTCGGCCAGCAGCCGCGTGCTCACGCGCTCGCGGCGCGACAGGCCCGAGCCGTTGTCGGTGACGAGCGCGGCGGCGTCGATGCCCTGGCGCGCGAACCAGTCGCGCAGCACGCGGTCGGCGCGCTCGGCGGTGGGCAGGCTGGCGGGCGCCAGCGCCTCGGGGGCCAGCGCGCCGAGCTCATGGAACAGCACGCGCGTCCAGACGTTGTCGCTGGCCTTGTTCAGGTGGCGCAGCAGCTCGCCCCAGGGCCGGCCCTGGCGGCGCGCCAGCACCGCCGCGCCCGGCGGCGCTGCCGCGGCGCGCACGCGGCCCTGCCACTGGCCGCCGAGGCCGCGCCACAGGGTGCGCAGCAGCCGTTCGGCCAGCTCGTCGCGGTCCAGCAGCTGCAGGCTCGGCCGCGCCGTGCAGCCGCGCGGGAACGCGCCGTGCAGCGCGACCGTGGTGGTGGTGCCGTCGCGGGCCACGGTGGCCGGCTTCCAGTGGTCGTCCCAGTCGGCGCAGCGCGCGTCCACCAGCGTCATCGCCCGCGCATCGATCACCAGGCCGTCGAGCGCCGGCACGCTGCGGGCCACCACGCCATCGGCCGTGGCCTGCAGCTGCAGCGGCAGCAGGCTGCCGGCCAGGTTGAGCGCATCCGGGATCACGTTGTACGGGAACTCCGGGGCCTCGTCGAAGGGCGGCAGGCCGAGGTCGGCGCGCGGCGGGTCGTAGCGCGTGCGGTCCAGCAGCACGTCGCCGCGGATCTCGTGCACGCCGGCCTCGCGCAGCTCCATCAGCAGCGCCCACAACTGCGGCACGCCGAGCTCGACGTCGCCGCCGCCGCGCAGCACGAGATCGCCGTCGAGCACATCGCCCCGTGGCCCAGGCCGCCGCGGTGCGGCGCTCAGCAGCTCCGTGTGGCCGCGGTGGTTGGGCCCCAGCCGGTCGAGTGCAACGATGCTGGTGACGAGCTTCATCGTCGAGCCGGGCTGCAGCGATCGTGTGGCCTGGAAGCCGACCGCCCGGCCGCGGTGGCCCAGCGGCAGCGCGGCATAGGCCAGCGCGTCGGCCGGCAGCTTGGCGGCCTGCAGCGCCTGCTGCACGGGTTCGGGGGGTGTGGCGCGTGCCGGGCCGGCGGCCACCAGCAGCGTCGCCAGCAGGACCGCCGGCCAGGGCGGGCGGCGCATCGGCAGGGTCATGGCGGCGATTGTGGGCCGCCGCCGCGACAATGCCGGGCGTGAGCGCGAACGCCCCCATTGCCCCCTGCCACCTCGGCCTCGATGCCGGCGGCACCCAGACCCGTTGGGCGCTGGCCGACGCCGCCGGCCGCGTGCAGGCCGAGGGCACGGCGCCACCGCTGTCGGGGCTCATGCTGCTCGACGACGCCGGCCGCGCGGCACTGCGCGCCGCGCTCGGTGCGCTGGCGGCGGCGCTGCCGCCCGGCCCGGCGCCGCGGCGGGCCTGGGCCGGCGTCACCGGCGTCGATGCCGCACAGGCCCCGGCGCTGGCGCAGGCGCTGGCCACCGCGCTGCGGCTGCGTGCGGAGCAGGTGTACGTGGGCAGCGACATCGATCTGGCCTGCCGCGCGGCTTTTGCGCCGGGCGAGGGCGTGCTCGTCTATGCCGGCACCGGCTCGGTGGCCGCGCACCAGTCGGCCGATGGCCGCCTGCACCGGGTTGGCGGCCGGGGCGCCGTCATCGACGACGCGGGTGGCGGCCACTGGCTGGCGCGCGAGGCGCTGTGCCGCGTCTGGCGCGTCGAAGACACCGCGCCCGGCCAGGGCCTGGCCACGCCGCTGGGCCGCGCGCTGGCGCGTGCCGTGGGCGGCGCCGACTGGGCGGCCACGCGTGCCTTCGTCTACGGCGCCGGCCGCGGTGAGCTGGGCACGCTGGCGCTGGCCGTGGCCGAGGCCGCGCGCGAGGGCGACGCCACCGCGGGCGCGTTGCTGGAGCAGGCCGGGGCCGAGCTGGCCCGTCTGGCGCAGGCCCTGCACGCGCGGCTGGGGGCGGCGCTGCCGGTGGCCCTGGCCGGGCGCGTGTGGTTGCTGCACCCGGCCATCGAGGCGGCGTTCCGGGCGGCGCTGCACGCCACCGCGCCGGGCGTGCCGGTGCGGCACAGCGCCGCGTCGGCCCATGTGGCCGCCGCGCGGCTGGCCGCGGCGCAGGAGGCCGTGGCATGAGGCCCCACCTGTCGCTGAACCGGGCCGTGCGTGGCCTGGCCCTGCTGTCGGCGCTGGTGCTGGGGGCCTGTGCCACGCAACCGCCGGGCATGGGCCGCACCCCGGGTGGCCTGCCCGTGGTCACCACGCACACGGCCAAGGGACAGGACAGCCGCGCGCTCTTTCTCATCCTCCACTACACCGTGGCCGACCTGCCGCAGAGCCTGCACATCCTGACCGAGCGCGAGGTCTCGGCGCATTACCTGCTGAGCGACGAGACGCCGCCGCGCATCTTCCGGCTCGTCGACGAGGAGCGCCGCGCCTGGCATTCGGGCCAGAGCGGCTGGAAGGGCCACCGGCTGCTCAACGCCAGCAGCATCGGCATCGAGATCGTGCACCCGGGCTACCGCAAGGGGCCGGACGGCGAGAAGGTGTTCGCGCCCTTTCCACCGGCGCAGATCGAGGCCCTCGTGCCGCTGGTGCGCGACATCGTCCGCCGCCACCAGATCCGCCCCGACCGCGTGCTCGGCCATGGCGAGGTGACGCCCTCGTACAAGGAAGACCCCGGCCCCACCTTCCCCTGGGCGCGATTGGCGGCCGAAGGCCTGGTGCCGCCGCTGCCCGATGCCGCGCGCGTGGCCGCACAGCGCGCCGTGTACGAGGCGGCGCTGCCCGACGCGCTGTGGTTCCAGCAGCAGTTGCGGCAGTGGGGCTACGCCATCGAGACCACCGGCCTGTGGGACGACCAGAGCCGCCGCGTGATGATGAACTTCCAGATGCGCTACCGCCCTGCCGACCACCGCGCCGAGATGGATGCCGAGAGTGCCGCCCTCCTGTGGGTGCTGAACAACCCCCCGGTGCCCGCGCCCGCGGCGCCCCCGGCGCGCCCGGCGCCTTGGGCGCCGCTTGCGCCGGCCCGGCGATGAGGCCGCCGCCGTCGCGCCGCCAGGCCCTGGGCCGGCTGGGGGCGCTGGGCACGCTGGCCACGCTGGGCCCGCTGGCGGCCGGCGGCTGCGCGGGGCTCGACCGCCCGTCACCGCCGATCGCGACGCCGGCCCCGGCACCGACGCCGGGGCCTGCCGAGGAGGGGCCGCCCCCCAGCCCGCGTGAGCTGCGCGGGGCCTGGGTGGCCACCGTGGCCAACATCGACTGGCCCAGCCGCGCCGGCCTGAGCGCTGCGCAGCAGCGCAGCGAGGCCCTGGCGCTGCTGGACCGCGCGCGCGCCTTGAACCTGAACCTGCTGGTGTTGCAGGTGCGGCCGGCCGGCGACGCCCTCTACCCCTCGGCCCTTGAGCCCTGGAGCGAGTTTCTCTCCGGCGAGCAGGGCCGCGCCCCCTGGCTGGCCGGCGAGCCGGCCTGGGACCCGCTGGCCTTCTGGCTGGAGCAGGCGCATGCGCGCGCCATCGAGCTGCACGTGTGGTTCAACCCCTACCGTGCACGCCACTCGGCGGCGCAGTCGCCCCCCGTGGCCCCGCACCTGGCGGTGCGCGAACCCGCGCTGGTCAAGCGTTATGGCGAGCAGTTGTGGATGGACCCCGGCGAGCCCGCCGCCGCCGCGCACACGCTGGCCGTGGTCGCCGACGTGCTGCGCCGCTATGCCGTCGATGGCGTTCACATCGACGACTACTTCTATCCCTACCCGGTGCTGGCCAACCCGGCGGCCGGCCCCGGCAGTGCCGAGCTGCCCTTCCCCGACGACGACAGCCACGCCCGCTACCGCGCGGCCGGCGGCGCGCTGGCGCGCGACGACTGGCGCCGCGCCAACGTCGATGCGCTCGTGCGGCAGCTGCACGGCGCGGTGCAGGCCTTGCGCCCCGGCACGCGCTTCGGCATCAGCCCCTTCGGCATCGGCCGGCCCGACCGGCGGCCCCCCGGCATCACCGGCTTCAGCCAGTACGACAAGCTCTACGCCGACGTCGAGACCTGGCTGCAGCAGGGCTGGCTCGACTACCTCGTGCCGCAGCTGTATTGGCCCATCGACCGCGTGGGCCAGCAGTTCCCGGTGCTGCTGGCGCATTGGCAGCGCGAGCTGGCACAGCTCTCTCCGCCGCCGCAGCGCCACCTGTGGCCGGGGCTGTTCACGAGCCAGGTGCGGCGCCGCGCCGACGAGGCCCCGGGCCCGCGCGCCTGGCCGGCGGCCGAGCTGCTGGCGCAGCTGCAGCTCCTGCGGCAGCAAGGCGCGGCCGGGCACATCCACTTCAGCATGGTGGCGCTGATGCAGGACCGCGACGGCCTGGCCCGCGCACTCCTGGCTGGCCCCTACGCCGAGCCGGCGCTGGTGCCGGCCACGCCCTGGCTCGACGCACGCCTGCCGCCGGCACCGACCCTGCGGCGCAAGGGCGACGCGCTGCACATCGAGCCCGGTGCCGGCGAGCCGGCGGCAGCCCGCTGGGCACTGTGGCGCCGCGTGGCCGGCCGCTGGCGCTTTGCCGTGCTGCCCGGGGCCGCGCGCACCGTCGTGCTGGACGGCGCCGACCGCGTGGCCCTCGCCGCCGTCAGCCGCACGGGCGTCGAAGGACCACGCCACCTGTTCACGCCCTGATGCCCCGAGTGCCCATGACCCTGCCCCGCACCGAACAGCCGCACCCGGATCACCCCGGCCTTGAGGGCTACGACACGCCCACCTTGCTGGCCGCCTTTGTCGACGACCAGGCGCTGGCGGCTGCGGCCGTGCGCGCGGCGCTGCCGGCGCTGCAACAGGCCGTGGACGCCGCCGTGCCGAGGCTGAGGCGCGGCGGCCGGCTCGTCACCGTCGGCGCCGGCACCAGCGGCCGGCTGGGCGTGCTCGACAGCGTGGAGCTCGGCCCCACCTTCGACTGGCCGCGCGAGCGCGCCCCGGCCTTGCTGGCCGGCGGCGAGGGCGCGATGTTCGTGGCCGTCGAGGGTGCCGAAGACAGCGCACCCCGCGGCGCCGAGGACCTGCTGGCACTCGCGCCCACGGCCGACGACGTGGTGATCGCGCTCGCCGCCTCGGGCAGCACGCCCTACGCCCTGGGTGCGCTGGACGCGGCGCGCGCGGCCGGGGCGCTGGCCATTGCCATCGCCAACAACCCCGGTGCGCCGCTGCTGGCGGCGGCGCACATCGGCGTGCTGCTCGACACCGGCCCCGAGCTCATCAGCGGCAGCACGCGGCTGAAGGCCGGCACGGCGCAGAAGATCGCGCTGAACAGCTTCAGCAGCGCCTGCATGGTGCGGCTGCACAAGGTGTACGGCAACCTCATGGTGGACCTGCGCGCCACCAACGCCAAGCTCGTGCAGCGGGCGCTGCGCCTGACCGTGCGTGCCAGCGGGGCCGACGAGGCCGCCGCACAGGCCGCGCTGCAGGCCGCCGGGCTGCGTGTGAAGACCGCCATCGTGATGCTGAAGGCCGGCGTCGACGCCGCCTCGGCCGAGGCGCGGCTGGCCGCTGCCGAGGGCAGCGTGCTGCGTGCGCTGGGCGGGCGCTGAGCATGGGCGTCGTGCGCGAGCCGGTGCTGGACGTGTTCCGCGGCGCCACCGTGGCGCTGATGATCCTGGTCAACAACCCCGGCAGCTGGAACGCGCTGTACCCGCCGCTGGCCCACGCCGCCTGGCACGGCGTGACGCCCACCGACCTGGTGTTCCCGTTCTTCCTGTTCGCCGTGGGCCACGCGCTGGCGCTGGTGATGCCGCCGCTGCTGGCGCAGCCGCCGCGCGTGTTCTGGCTGCGCGTGGCGCGGCGCTCGGTGCTGATCTTCGCGCTCGGGCTGCTGCTCAATGCCGCCCCCTTCGTGCGCTGGGACGCCGCAGGCGAGCTGGTGCTGCGCGACTGGAGCCAGCTGCGCATCATGGGCGTGCTGCAGCGCATCGCGCTGTGTTTTGGTGCCGCCGCGGCCGTTGTCTGGTGGGCCGAGCGCCGCACGGCGCGGCCCGACCGCGCCGTGCTGGGCGTGGTGGCCGCGCTGCTGCTGGGCTACCAGGCGCTGTGCGGGGCGCTGGGCGCGCCGGGCGATCCGTACTCGCTGCAGGGCTGGTTCGGCACGGCCTGGGACAAGGCCCTGCTCGGCGAGAGCCACCTCTACCGCGGCGAGGGCCTGCCCTTCGACCCCGAGGGCCTGGCCAGCACGCCACCGGCGGTGGCGCAGGTGCTGCTGGGCTGGTGGGCGGGCCGCCGGCTCGCGCAGGGCGGGGTCGACGCGCGGGCCGTGGCGCGGCTGTTCACCGCCGCCGCCCTGCTGGGCGTGCTGGCCTACGCCTGGCAGCTGGGCATGCCGCTGAACAAGAAGATCTGGACCTCGTCCTACGTGCTGCTGAGCAGCGCGCTGGCCCTGGCCGCGCTGGCGGCGCTGCTGCAGCTGCTGCACCACGGCGCGCGCCCGGATGGACGGTCTGCGCGCGCCACCTGGGGCTGGGTGGCGCTGTGCACCTGGTTCGGCCGCAACCCGCTGGGGCTGTTCGTGCTGGCCGGGCTGGTGCCGCGCTTCCTGGGGCTGCTCCGCTGGCCGGCCGGCACGGCCGCCGACGGTAGCCCGCGCTGGACGAGCCCGCTGCCCTGGGTGCATGATCACGTGGCGACGCCGCTGGCTGCGCTGGCGAGCGCCGACCCGCGCCTGGCTTCGCTGACCTTCGCCGTGCTCCACCTGGCCGCCTACGCCGCGCTGGCCGCCTGGCTGCATCGCCGCAGGCTGTACTGGAGAATCTGAAACGGGCCGTCGCCCCAGAATCGTGGCCAACACTGGAGACCCCCATGAACGCACCGCTGCCCGACCACGTGCTGCCCCGCATCGACCCGCGTCCCGTGCCGTCGGCCCTGCTGGACGCGCTCAAGGCCCGCTTCGGCGAGCGCTGCAGCACGGCGCAGGCGGTGCGCGAGCAGCACGGCCGCGGCGAGAGCGTCTACGACGCCGCGCCGCCCGAGGCCGTGCTGTTCTGCGAGAGCAACGATGAGGTGCAGTTCGCGGTGCGGCTGGCGCACGAGCACGCGGTGCCCGTCATCCCCTTCGGCGTGGGCAGCTCGCTGGAGGGCCACCTGCTGGCGGTGCAGGGCGGCCTCAGCCTGGATCTCTCGCGCATGACGAAGATCCTGGCCGTGCACGCCGAGGACCTGACGGTCACCGTGCAGGCCGGCGTCACGCGCGAGCAGCTCAACCGCGAGATCCGCGACACGGGCCTGTTCTTCCCCATCGACCCCGGTGCCAACGCCAGCCTCGGCGGCATGGCGGCCACGCGGGCCAGTGGCACCAACGCCGTGCGCTACGGCACCATGCGCGAGAACGTGCTCGGGCTCACGGTGGTCACCGCCGCGGGCGAGCTGGTGCACACCGGCACCCGTGCCAAGAAGAGCAGCGCCGGCTACGACCTGACGCGCCTGTTCGTGGGCAGCGAAGGCACTTTAGGCGTGATGACCGAGATCACGCTCAAGCTCTACCCGCTGCCCGAGGCGGTGAGCGCCGCGACCTGCCACTTCCCGAGCATCGACGCCGCGGTGCGCACCACCATCCAGGTCATCCAGATGGGCGTGCCCATCGCGCGCTGCGAGCTGCTGGATGCCCATGCCATCCGCGCCGTCAACCGCCACAGCAGGCTCACCCTGGCCGAGCAGCCGATGCTGCTGATGGAGTTCCACGGCAGCGAAGCGGGCGTCAAGGAGCAGGCCGAGATGGTGCAGGCCATCGCCGCCGAGTTCGGCGGCGGCGGTTTCGAGTGGGCCACCACGCCCGAAGCGCGCACGAAGCTCTGGACGGCGCGCCACCAGGCCTACTTCGCGGCGCTGCAGATGCGCCCGGGCTGCCGCTGCCAGAGCAGCGACACCTGCGTGCCCATCTCACGCCTGGCCGAGAGCATCAACGCCAGCGTCGAGGAGGCCGAGGCCTCGGGCATCCCGTACTGGATCGTCGGCCACGTGGGCGACGGCAATTTCCACCTGAGCTACCTGATGGATCCCCACAACCCGGCCGAAGCCGAGGCCGTGGAGCGCCTGAACGTGCAGATGGTGGAGCGCGCCATCCGTCTGGGCGGCACCTGCACCGGCGAGCACGGCATCGGCCTGCACAAGATGGGTTATCTGGTGCAGGAGGCCGGCGAGGGTGCGGTGGCGCTGATGCGCAGCGTCAAGCAGGCGCTGGACCCGAAGAACATCATGAACCCGGGCAAGGTGTTCCGGCTCTAGACACCGAAGCGCTGGGTGACGTCGCCCTTGCCGTTGACGCTTTCCAGCTGCACGCCAAAGCCCCAAAGCCGCGCCACGTGCTTCAGCACCTCGGCCGCGGTGGCGTGCAGCGGGCGGTCGTTGTGCTGGAAGTGCCGCAGCGTGAGGCTGCGATCGCCGCGCAGGTTGACGTTCCAGACCTGGATGTCGGGCTCGCGTTGCCCCAGGTCGTACTGGCGGCTGAGCATTTCGCGCACGCGGTGGTAGCCGCGCTCGTCGTGGATCGCGGCGACCTCGACCTCGGCGTCCTTGTCGTCGTCGCGGATGGCGAACAGGCGCATCTCGCGCATCAGCTTCGGGCTCAGGTACTGGCCGATGAAGCTCTCGTCCTTGTAGTTGCGCATGGCATCAAACAGCGTCGGCAGCCAGGGCTTGCCGGCGATGCCGGGAAACCAGGCGCGGTCCTCGTCCGTCGGGCGCTCGCAGATGCGCTGGATGTCGGTGTACATCGCAAAGCCCAAAGCGTAGGGGTTGATGCCGTTGTACGCCGGGTGGCCCACCGGGGGCTGGAAGATGACGTTGGTGTGCGACTTCAGCCACTCGATCATCACGCCGTCGGTCAGAAACCCGTCGTCGTACATCGTGTTGAGCAGACGGTGGTGCCAGAAGCAGTTGTGGTTGATGAAGCAACTGGCTTTGTAGGCGTGGGAGTTCTCGACGCTGAAGTCGACCACCGGGCCGGTGTCGTGCTCGATGGACTCGATGGTGGTACGGTCTTCCTTCTTCAGGAACCAGCGTGTCTCGTCGAGCACCCGCTGCAAGGCGGCCTGCTTGCGTGAGAGCCGGAAGCCGATCTCGTGCTGGAACAGCCGCAGGTCGCTGCCCGTGACGACGAGCCGGTGAGTGCCGTCGCGCTGTGGCCGCACGGAGCACACGATGCCCAGGTTGAGCAGGAGCAGCTGCTCGGTGCGCAGCAGCTCCAGGCTCTTGCTGACGAGGATGACCTGGCGGTCGGCCACGGAGACGCAGCCGTCGGTATCAAAGTGGCCGCGCAGGAAGGCGGCCACCACGGCACGCGGCGAGCGCAGCACCAGCGCAGGGACGGTCTTGCGGCCGGCTGCGCCTGTGCCTTGGGCGAAGTGCAGGTTCTCCACCAGCACGCGCGCCAGCACGGCACTGTGCACGGTGCTGTTGAAGTGGTTGCGGTCGGGCCGGCGCCTTGCAGCGAGGCCGAACTGCGCCTGCAGCGTCTGCTCGAAGAAGCCCAGCAGTTCGTCGTCCTGCGAAGTCAGGTTGATGCGGCCGGAGTGGGTGGTCTCGACGAAGCCGTTTCCCGTAAGCTGGCCCAGCACCTCGGCCAGGTCGGCATCCAGCACGGCCGGGCGGCGCGGCAGGTCGGATGCGCCGTGCAGCTTCAGCGGGCGCGCGGCATCGGCCTTTGTGGCGGCCCAGTCGGCCTGGCAGGCAGCGAGCCGGGCGGCGTGGTCGCTAGAGACCCGCAGCTGCCGGTTTCCGGACTGCCACTTCAGGAAGGTGTGCATCGACACCCCGTGCGCGGCGCAGACCTCGGCCAGCCGCGGCCGGCTGGCGGTCTCGTAGTCGATCGCTGCGGGCTGCGTGGCGAACACCCCGCGGCCACGCCGGATCTCGACGCTGTCACCCACGCGCAGGGCCTGCAGCTCGACCCACTCGTCGCCCAGCAGCACCTTGTGGTCGGCGCCGCCGTGCAGGACATAGCCGTGTCGCGTGACGATGCGCACGCGCGGCTTGCTCGGGTGGGCGAACCAGTTGACGACGCGGTTGCCGTCCTCGACGCGTCCGTCGAACTGGCTGTCCACCAGCTCCTGGGCGGGCAGAAGGCCGTGGTCGGTGACGATCAGCGTGTCGCCGGTGACACAGGCCCAACCTTCATTCATGACCTGCGTCTGGCGCTGCGGGTAGAAGTACTGCGCCACCTTGCGCACGATGCGCACGATCTCGCGCTGCCAGGGCTCGAGCAGCGGTGCGTTCTTCTCGATGAAGTACAGCAGGTTCTCCTGCGGCTCTTCGGGGAAGCGCTTGCTGTCGCTGGCCGCCGCCTCCTTGTCGGCCTTGCGCGGCAGCGTGCGCCACAGGTCGTTGACCTGGCGCTGCGCGTGGGCCTCGCGGTCGGCGCGCTCGGCCAGTTCCTGCGCCAGGCTCTTGCGCGTCGGGCGACGGTAGCGGTCGACGCCGTGGTTGGCCAGCGCGTGGCAGCTGTCGAGGAAGGCCTCGACCACGTCCATGCCGTGCTTTTCTTCGCAGGCCGCGACGTAGTTCCTGGCGTAGACGAGATAGTCGATGATCGACGCCGCGTCCGTCCACATGCGGAACAGGTAGTTGCCCTTGAAGAAGCTGTTGTGGCCGTAGGCCGCGTGCGCGATGACGAGCGCCTGCATCGCCAGCGTGTTCTCCTCCATCAGGTAGCTGATGCAGGGGTTGCTGTTGATGACGATCTCGTAGGCCAGCCCCATGTGGCCGCGCTTGTAGTTCTTCTCGGTGGCGATGAACTCCTTGCCGTAGCTCCAGTGGCGGTAGTTCACCGGCATGCCCACGCTGGCGTAGGCGTCCATCATCTGCTCGGCGGTGATGATCTCGAGCTGATTGGGGTAAGTGTCCAGCCCGAAGCGCTCGGCCGTGGCGGCGATGATGCGGTGGTAGCGCTCGATCAGCTCGAAGCTCCAGTCGCTGGGCCCGGGCAGCGGCGCGCCGGGCCGCTCGGCCAGCGGCAGGGGGTGCTCCAGGGCCAAGGGGCGGTGCTTCATGCGGCCTGGACTCCTTCTTTCTTGAAGAGTTCGCGGAACACCGGGTAGATCTGCTCGGCGCTGACCGCCTTCTTCATGGCGAAGTGCCGGTGCTCGCCCAGCAGCTGGGTGTACTCGTCCCAGAGGTTCTGCTCCTCCTCGGCCACCTGCACGTAGGCGAAATGGCGTACCAGCGGCAGCAGTTTCTCGGCGAGCAGCTCGCGGCAGCGGCCGCTGTCGTGGTGCCAGTTGTCGCCGTCGGAGGCCTGGGCGCCGAAGATGTTCCATTCGCTGGGCGAGTAGCGCGCGCGGATGATCTCCTCCATCAGCACCAGTGCACTGCTCACCACCGTGCCGCCCGTCTCGCGGGCGTGGAAGAAGTTCTCCTCGTCCACCTCCGATGCCTGCGTGTGGTGGCGGATGAACACGAGCTCGATCTTCTCGTAGTGCCGCGTCAGGAACAGGTACAGCAGGATGAAGAAGCGCTTGGACAGCTCCTTGCGCGCCTCGTCCATCGAGCCCGACACGTCCATCAGGCAGAACATGACGGCCTTGCTCGTGGGCACGGGCACGCGCACGCGGCTGCGGTAGCGCAGGTCGATGGGGTCGAGGTAGGGGATGCGCTCGACGCGGCCGCGCAGCAGCTCGATGCGCTCCACGAGCGCCTTGATGAACGCGTCGGCCACCGCCCGATCGGCGGCGTCAGCGGGCTGTGGCGCGCGGCGGCACTCGGCGAGATCCTCCTCCAGGGCCTGCAGCGTGCGGCGCTGGCCGGCACCCAGCGCGATGCGGCGGCCCAGGGCGCCGCGCATGCTGCGCACCACGTGCAGATTGTTGGGCGTGCCGTCGGACGAAAAGCCTGCGCGGTGCGTCTTCCACTCCGGCACCTCGGCAAGCTGCGTGCGCACCAGATGCGGCAAGGCCAGGTCTTCGAAGAAGACCTGCATGAACTCTTCCTTGCTCAGCGCGAAGACGAAGTCGTCTTCCCCCTCGCCGGAGTCGCTGGCCTGGCCCTTGCCGCTGCCGGCGCCGCCGCTCTGGGGCTTTTCGATGCGGTCGCCCTGCACGTACTCGCGGTTGCCCGGGTGCACCACCTCGCGAACGCCGCCGCTGCCGTGGCCGAACACCGGCTCGGAGAGGTCCTTCTTCGGGATGCGGATGTCCTCGCCGCGCTCGATGTCGCGGATGCCGCGCCCGTCGATCGCGCGCCGGACGGCCTCCTTCACCTGTTCCTTGTAGCGGCGCAGGAAGCGTTCGCGGTTGCCGACGGACTTGTTCTTGCCCGCCAGGCGCCTGTCGATGATCTGCTGCATGCGTTGGCTCCGCGGCTACCGGCCAAGCTTCCCGCCGTGGAACCGGCTTTGCCGGGCCACGGGCGGGCGGCCCCCTCGGGGGGTAGCGAGCGATAGCGAGCTTGGGGGCTTCATGAACTCTTGCGCACGCGCAGGTACCACTCGCACAGCAGTCGCACCTGCTTCTGCGTGTAGCCCTTGGCCACCATGCGCGTCACGAAGTCCTCGTGCTTCTTGGCTTCGTCGGCGCTGGCCTTGGCGTTGAAGCTGATCACCGGCAGCAACTCCTCGGTGTTGCTGAACATCTTCTTCTCGATCACGGTGCGCAGCTTCTCGTAGCTCGTCCACACCGGGTTGTTGCCCTGGTTGTTGGCCCGCGCGCGCAGCACGAAGTTGACGATCTCGTTGCGGAAGTCCTTGGGGTTGGCGATGCCGGCGGGCTTCTCGATCTTCTCCAGCTCCGCGTTCAGGCTGGCGCGGTCGAAGACCTCGCCCGTGTCGGTGTCGCGGTACTCGTGGTCCTGGATCCAGTAGTCGGCGTAGGTGACGTAGCGGTCGAAGATGTTCTGCCCGTACTCGGAGTAGCTCTCCAGGTAGGCGGTCTGGATCTCCTTGCCGATGAACTCGGCGTAGCGCGGCGCCAGCATCTCCTTGATGAAACCGACGTACTTGTCCTCCAGCTCTTTGGGGAACTGCTCGCGCTCGATCTGCTGCTCCAGCACGTACATCAGGTGCACCGGGTTGGCGGCGACCTCGGTGCTGTCGAAGTTGAAGACCCTGGACAGGATCTTGTAGGCGAAGCGCGTGCTGATGCCGCTCATGCCCTCGTCGACACCGGCGTAGTCGCGGTACTCCTGGTAGCTCTTGGCGCGCGGGTCGGTGTCCTTGAGGTTCTCGCCATCGTAGACGAGCATCTTGGAGTACAGCGAGCTGTTCTCGGGCTCCTTCAGGCGCGTCAGGATGGCGAACTGGCTCATCATCTTCAGTGTGCCCGGCGCGCAGGTGGCCGCACTCAGCGAGGAGTTCTTCAGCAGCTTCTCGTAGATCCTGATCTCCTCGCTCACGCGCAGGCAGTAGGGCACCTTGACGATGTAGATGCGGTCGAGGAAGGCCTCGTTGTTCTTGTTGTTGCGGAAGGCCTTCCATTCGCTCTCGTTGCTGTGCGCCAGCACGATGCCGTCGAACGGGATGGCGCCGAAGCCCTCGGTACCCTTGAAGTTGCCCTCCTGGGTGGCGGTGAGCAGCGGGTGCAGCACCTTGATCGGCGCCTTGAACATCTCCACGAACTCCAGCAGCCCCTGGTTGGCCAGGCACAGGCCGCCGCTGTAGCTGTAGGCGTCGGGGTCGTCCTGGCTGTAGGCCTCGAGCTTGCGGATGTCGACCTTGCCCACCAGCGAGCTGATGTCCTGGTTGTTCTCGTCGCCGGGCTCCGTCTTGGCGATGCCCACCTGCTTGAGCACGCTCGGGTAGCGCCGCACCACCTTGAACTGCCGGATGTCGCCGCCGAACTCCTCGAGCCGCTTCACCGCCCAGGGGCTCAAGATGCGGTTGAGGTAGCGGCGCGGGATGCCGTACTCGCTCTCCAAGATGGGGCCGTCCTCCGCGGGGTCGAACAGGCCCAGCGGCGACTCGTTCACCGGGCTGCCCTTGATGGCATAGAAGGGCACCTCCTGCATGAGCTGCTTCAGCCGCTCGGCGATGCTGCTCTTGCCGCCGCCCACCGGGCCGAGCAGGTAGAGGATCTGCTTCTTCTCCTCCAGCCCCTGCGCGGCGTGGCGGAAGTAGCTCACCACCTGCTCGATCGAGTCCTCCATGCCGTAGAACTCGGCGAAGGCCGGGTAGATCTTGATGACCTTGTTGGCGAACAGGCGCGACAGCCGCGGGTCGTTGCGCGTGTCCACGCTCTGCGGCTCGCCGATGGCCTTGAGCATGCGCTCGGCCGCGGTGGCGTAGGCCAGCGGGTTGCGCTTGCACTCCGCGAGGTAATCCTCGAGCGACATCTCTTCTTCGCGCGTGCGCTCGAAGCGGGCGGCGAAGTGCTTGATCACGTCCATGGGCGGGCCTCCGATCCCCACGCGGGCGGCTGCGGACGATTCCGCAACCCGACCCTGGCGTCTAGGGAAGTTCTGATGGAGTCCCGGCTTGACGGGCCCTGGCTCCATCAGAGCTTTCCGGATACCCGGCGTGTCCACCGTGACGGTGGCGCGCCGGCCCAATGCCCTGCCTCAAACGACAGCTTACTCACTTCGACGGCACCCAAAGCGGAAACAAGGGGATCCTGACCGGGCAATCCTGCGTCAGGCGTCCCGGCGCAACACCGATTTCGCAGCGGCGCAACCGCTGCAAGCGGCGTGCCGCCCGCGCGGCAGTGGCATCATCGGCCCTGCCGAGGGTGTGTTCATGGCCGAAGACGCCACACGGCCCGGAAGGCCAAGATGCTGAAGAAGCCTGCTTGAACACGCCGCTGCTGCTGCTGGCCTTCTGCCAGGCGCTGTTCCTCACCAACAACGTCACCTTCATCGCCATCAACGGCCTGGTGGGCCTGCAGCTGGCGCCCTGGGGCTGGATGGCGACGCTGCCGGTGACGGGCTACGTGGTCGGCGCGGCGCTGTCGGCCATGCCGGTGGCGCGGCTGCAGGCGCGGCTGGGCCGGCAGCGCAGCTTCCAGATCGGCCTGATCGTGGCCGCGGCCTCGGCGGCCTCGTGCGCGCTGGCCGTCGGCATCGGCAGCTTCTGGCTGCTGGTGGCCTCCACCGTGGTGGCCGGCTTCTACAGCGCCAACGGCGCGCTCTACCGCTTCGCCGGCACCGAGCTGGTGGCGCCGGCCTTCCGCGAGCGCGCGCTGTCGTGGGTGCTGGCCGGCGGCGTGCTGGGCGCCTTCCTCGGGCCCAACCTGGCCAGCGCCACGCGCGGCTGGTTCGCCACGCCTTTTGTCGGCGCCTACCTGGCGCTGGTGGGTGTGGCGCTGGTGGGGCTGGTGGTGATGGGCTTCATCCGCTTCCCGGCTCTGCCGGTGGCGGTGGCCGGTGCACCGGCCGGGCGCCCCATCGCCGAGCTGGCGCGCCAGCCGGCCTTCGTGGTGGCCGTGATGGCCGCGGCGCTGGGCTACGGCGTCATGAACCTGCTGATGGCGGCCACGCCGATTGCCATGCAGCAGTGCCAGCACCCCTTCGAGAGCGCAGCGCTGGTGCTGGAGTGGCACGTGCTGGGCATGTTCGTGCCCAGCTTCTTCACCGGCCACCTCATCAAGCGATTCGGTGCCTTGCCAGTGATGGCCGTGGGGCTGGCGCTCAACATCGTGTGCGTGGCCGTGGCGCTGTCGGGCGTGGACCTGATGCAGTTCCTCGTCGCGCTGGCGGCCCTGGGCGTGGGCTGGAACTTTCTCTACACCGGCGGCAGCACGCTGCTCACGCAGACCTACCGGCCCGAGGAGAAGACACGCGCGCAGGGCTTCATGGACACCTGCGTGTTCTGGACCATGGCGCTGAGCTCCGTCAGCGCCGGTGCGCTCATCACCACGCAGGGCTGGACGCTGCTGAACCTGGGCTCGCTCGTGCCGCTGGCGCTGCTGGCCCTGGCGCTGGGGTGGCTGGGGGTGAGCCAGCGGCGCGCGGCAGCGGCGGCCACCTAGCGACCAGATCAACACGACCAACCGGGCCGGGTTTGCAGATCCTGGCCGCCCTGAATCAAGTCAAGCTTCCGGCGACATGTCTGCAAGCCATTGTCAAAGAACAACTTTTTCATGTCTTTTCAAGATGACATGTGGCGCCGCT
>JAUMBF010000102.1:0-21117 GCA_032115875.1 Rubrivivax sp. | reverse complement strand
CCAGTAACGGCGCGTGACGGCGGGCGGGTCGGTTCATCGGCGCTCCATGCGACAGGGGGTGCGCAATTTAGCGCGTCCGCCGCGCCACGCCAGCAGCAGAGTGTGTCCGGGCCGCGGGGCGTGACGAAACGCACGCCCCAACCCCCTCAGGCGTCCACCAGCCCCTGATGCCGCAGCATCGCGTCGATCTGCGGATCGCGGCCGCGGAAGGCGCGGAAGCTCTCGATTGCGGGCCTGCTGCCACCCACTTCGAGGATGTGCTCGAGGAAACGGCGCCCGGTGCCGGGGTCAAAGACGCCGGCTTCCTCGAAGGCCGCGTAGGCGTCCGAGGACAGCAGCTCTGCCCAGGCGTAGCCGTAATAGCCGGCCGCATAGCCGCCGTCGAACAGATGAGTGAAGGAGTGCGGGTAGCGCACCCAATCGGGCGCGCGCACCGGTTGAACCTCGGCGTTGACCTCGGCAGCGACACGCTGCGCCTGGCCGGCCAAGGATGGATCGCTGTGCAGCCGCATGTCGAAGAGTCCGAATTCACACTGCCGCAGCAGCTGCAGCCCGCTTTGGAAGTGGCGCGCCGCCAGCATGCGCTCGTACAGCGCGCGCGGCAGCGGCTGGCCGGTATCGACATGGGCCGTGAGCTTCTGCAGCACGTCCCACTCCCAGCAGAAGTTCTCCATGAACTGGCTCGGCAGCTCGACCGCGTCGTGCTCGACGCCGCTGATGCCGGCCACCGCGAGCTCGTCGACCTGCGTGAGCATGTGGTGCAGACCGTGACCGAACTCGTGGAACAGAGTGACGACGTCGTCGTGGCTGAGCAGCGAGGGTTTGCCGCCGACCGGGGGCGCGAAGTTGCACACCAGGTGCGCCACGGGCAGCTGCAGCGCGCCCTCGGGGCGCTTCCAGCGGCCGCGGCAGTCGTTCATCCAGGCGCCCTGCTGCTTGCCGGCGCGGGCGTGAAGGTCGAGGTAGAAGCCCGCGATCACCTGGCCACCGCGCTCCAGCGTGTGGTATCGGGCACTTTCGTGCCACACCGGCGCGTCGGCCTGACGGATGCGCACGTCGAACAGCGTCTCGATCAGGCCGAACAGGCCGCTGAGCACCGTGGGCTCGGTGAAGTACTGCCGCACCTCCTCGGAACTGAAGGCGTAGCGTGCCTGCTTGAGCTTCTCGCTGGCGTAGGCGCGGTCCCAGGGCTCGAGCTGCGGCAGCCCGAGCGCGGCGTCGGCGAAGCTGCGCAGCTCTTCAAGCTCCTTTTCGGCAAACGGGCGCGCGCGGCGGGCAAGGTCGCGCACGAAGCCCAGCACCTCGGCCGGAGAGCGCGCCATCCTGGTGACGAGCGCGGCCTCGGCGTAGGCCGGGTAGCCCAGCAGGGCCGCCTCCTCGTGCCGCAGTTGCAGCAGCTCGTGAATCAGCGCGGTGTTGTCGTGCGCGGGGTTGCCCAACTCGCTGGCCCTCGTCATGTAGGCGCGATAGAGGGTCTCGCGCAGCGGCCGGTGGCGCGCGTGCATCATCACCGGCAGGTAGCAGGGCAGCTTCAGCGTCAGGCGGCAGCCTGCGGCGCCAGCCACTGCGGCGGCTTCGCGGGCGGCCTGCGTCACGTCGGCCGGCACGCCATCGAGCTGCGCCTCGGGCACGTCAAGGTGCCAGGCGTCGGTGGCGTCGAGCACGTGCTCGCCGAAGCGTTGCGACAACTCCCCGGCGCGGTCCTGGATGGCGGCATGGCGCTCGCGGGCCGCGCCCTGCAGCTCCGCGCCGCCGAGCACGAAGGCGCGCAGCGCGTCGTCAAGTGCCTTGCGCCGCGCCGGGCTCAGCTGCGCGTACTGCCCGGCCTTGACCGCCTTGTACTTGGCGTACAGCCGCGCATCGGCGCCCAGCCGGGTGGAGAACTCGATGACCCGCGGCAGGTTCTCGGTGTGCGCGGCCCGCAGCTCGGGGGTGTCGACCACGCTCTGCAGGTGTGACACGTGGCCCCAGGCCACATTGAGGCGCTCAACGCTCACGTCGAGCGTGCCGGCCAGGGCATCCCAGTCGGCCGGCACCTCAGGGCCCACGGCCTGCTCGAGGGCGGTCTCGGCGTCGGCCAGCAGGCGATCGAGTGCCGGCGTCACGTGTTCGGGCCGCATGGCTGCGAAGTCGGGCGCGCCGTGCAGGTCCAGCAGTGGATTGTTGATGGCTGCCATCGTCGCTCCCTTCGGGGTGTTCAAAAGGCTGCCTCGGCGGCCTGCAAGGTGTTGGCCAGCAGCATCGTGATCGTCATCGGACCCACGCCGCCGGGCACTGGCGTGATGAAGCCACTGGGGCCGAGCGCTTCGCGGACGGGACCGAAGTCGACATCGCCACAGAGCTTGCCGGCATCGTCGCGGTTGATGCCGACATCGATGACGACGGCTCCGGGCTTGACCATGTCGGCCGTGAGCGTGCAGCGCTTCCCGGTGGCGACGACCACGACATCGGCCCGGCGTGTGTGCGCACCCAGGTCCACCGTGCCGCTGTGGCAGATGGTGACGGTGGCGCCGGCCTGCAGCAGCAACAGGGCCATCGGCTTGCCGACGGTGTTGCTGCGGCCAACAACCACCGCATGCTTGCCGCGCAAGGCCATGCCCGTGCTCTCCAGGAGCTTCATGCAGCCCCAGGGCGTGGCCGGGCGCAACCCAGGCAGCCCGGTGAGCAGCCGACCGGCGGCCTGCACCGAAAAGCCGTCGACGTCCTTGGTGGGTTCGATGGCCTCGATGACTTGCAGCGCGTCGAGCTGCGGCGGCAGCGGCATCTGCACCAGGATGCCGTGGATGCGCGGATCGGCATTGAGCGCCGCGACGCGGGCCAGCAGCGCTGCCTGCGTGAGGTTGGCAGGGTACTGCTCGAGCACCGAGCGGAAGCCGCCGTCGGCGCAGGCCTGGACCTTGTTGCGGACGTACACCGCGCTGGCGGCGTCGTCGCCGACCAGAATGACGGCCAGGCCGGGCTGGCGGCCTGCCGCAGTCAGCGCGGCAGCTCGTGCGGCGATCTCGGCGCGCAGCCGGTCAGACACAGCCTTGCCGTCGATCAGGGTGGCGGACATCTTGCGTTCCCAAACAAACGGGGCCGCGTAGCGCGGCCCCAGGGCAGGGCGGGGAGTGTTCAGGCCTTGCTCTGCGCGCCCAGCGCGATCTTCAACAGGTCGGCCACGGTGTTGGCGTTGAGCTTTTCCATGATGTTGGCGCGATGCGCCTCCACCGTCTTGATGCTGATGCCGAGGTCGTCGGCGATCTGCTTGTTCAGTCGGCCGGCGACGATGCGTTCGAGCACTTGGGCCTCGCGCGTGGTCAGGCGTGAGAGCAGGGCGTCGCGGCTGGCCTGCTCCTGGTGCTGGCTGAACGCGGTGCGTGCCTGCTCCAGCATGCGCTCCACCAGGCCCAGAAGCTCAGCTTCCTTGAAGGGCTTTTCGATGAAGTCCATCGCCCCCTTCTTCATGGTCGTCACGGCCATGGGCACATCGCCATGACCGGTGATGAACACGATGGGCAGCGGGCTTCTGCGCTCGATCAGCCGGTCCTGCAGCTCCAGGCCGCTGGCGCCTTCCATGCGAATGTCGGCGATCAGGCAGGCCACCTCGCGCGGATCGAAGCGCGAAAGGAACGACTCGGCCGAGTCGAAGCACTTCACGCGGTAGTCCTTGCCTTCCAGCAACCACTGCAGGGAATCGCGCACCGCCTCGTCGTCGTCTACGACGTACACGGTGCCTTTCTTCGGGATCAGGCTCATCAGGGGCTAGTCTCGGGCGGGGGGCGAGGGGCTCAGCGGCCGGTCGTCGTGGGCGCCAGCGCGCCAGCGACGGTGTCCGCGGGCGTGGCGGCGATCTCGGCTCTCGGGTGCGGCTCCACGGGCAGCGTGAACGAGAATCGGCAGCCAACGGGCTGCGAGCCATTGTAGAGGTTCTGCGCCCGCATCCGGCCGCGGTGCGACTCGACGATGCTGCGGCAAAGACTCAAGCCGATGCCCAGGCCTTCGTTCTTGGTGGAAAAGAAGGCCTCGTACAGCCGGTCGATCACCACCTCCTGGATGCCAGGGCCCATGTCGGTCACGCTGAACTCGATGACGCCGCCTTCTTCGGCCGTGTGCTTGGGCACCACGCGCAACTCGATGTGGCGCCGGCTGCCGGGCAACTGCGCGTTGTCGATGGCCTCGGCGGCGTTCTTCAGCAGGTTCATCAGCACCTGCTCGATCAGGATCGGGTCCACCAGGAGGCCCGGCAGGCGCTGCGCCACGTAGGTGTGGATGGCAACGTTGCGGCGCTTGAGCTCGATGCCGGCGAGCTCGACCGCGTCTTCGACGATCTCCCGCGCCTGCGCGGGCTGACGCTGCGGTTCACTCTTCTTCACGAAGGCGCGGATGCGGTGGATGACCTGCCCGGCCCGCTCGGCTTGCCGAGCCGTCTTCTGCAGCGCAGCGATCAGGTCTTCCGGGCTGATGGACTCGGCCTTCACGCGCGAAACCATGCCGTTGCAGTAGTTGGTGATCGCGGTGAGAGGCTGGTTCAGCTCATGCGCCACCGAGCTGGCCATCTCGCCCATGGTCATCAGACGGCTCGTGACCTGGGCCTTCTCGGCCTGGGCTGCGGCCTGCTCCTCGGCGCGGCGGCGTGCCGTCACGTCGGTGGCGATCAGCATCTGCGCCAGGCGGCCGTCGGTCCACTGCAGGTACCGCGCGCGCACATCGAACCACTTGCCCAACGCATCGACGTACACCTCGCGCGGGCTGGCGCCGCCCGTCAGTTCCTGCGTCGGCAAGCCGGAGAGGTTGTCGACCGGGTCGTCACCGTCCACGTCGAGCCCGGGAGCGCCGGCATTGCCCGCCATCGTCTGGTGCCCGCGCGCGTCGGCGCCGAACCAGAGGCGGTAGCTGCGGTTGGTGAACAACAACTCGCCCTGCTGCACTGACAGCACGCTCACGCTGGCATCCAGCCCCTCGAGCACCGTGGTGAAACGTTCGTGGCTGGCCGAGAGCTGGTCGCGGATCCGCTTGGCCTCGGTGATGTTGGTCATGCTGGTCATCCAGCCTGTCTGCTGACCCTTGGGGTCGATCAAGGGACTCACGTACATGCGCGCGTCCAACACGCTGCCGTCCTTGCGCATGACCTTCAGCTCGATGCCCGCGCTGGGGCTGCGGCCCTGGAGCTCCAATTGCAGGAGCCGCATGTGCTCGTCGTGCCGATCTGGCAGCCAGTACGGAAACGGCGGCAGCCGGCCGACCAGCTCGGCTGGCGAGAAGCCGGTCATCTGGCTGAAAGCGGCGTTCACGTAGGTGATGCGGCCTTCCAGGTCCATCGCGCGCATGCCGGTGGGCATGGAGTTCTCCATCGCGCGACGGAAGTTCGTCTCCTGGACGAGAGCCCCCTGGATCTGGCTGCGCCGCCGCATGTGGCGCCAGGTCCCCAGCAGCATCCAGACCGTCAGCACCGACAGCGCCACCACCATCCAGAACAGCGTGTTGTGCACCAGGCCGATGCTGGTGCGCCAGCCCTGACCGCGCAGCACCAGGCCATTGAAGGCCGGCGTCAACGGCGCCACGCTGACGATGGGCGCGCGGGCACCTTCCTGCCCGGGCATGGGCGTGACGGTGGCGGCCAGCTGACGGTCCTGCTCGTTGACGATGGCGACCACGTGGCGCTGCGCGACGTCGGCCGGCACGAAGTGGCGCAGCAGTGCCTCCAGCGAGTACTCGGCCACCAGGACGCCCCCGAATGGACTGCGGTCCATCAGCGGCACGTGGAGCTGAAACACCGGTAACCCCGAGGCATCGGCGAAGGCGCGCGAGTAGGCGGGGACCCCCGTGTCGCGGGCGGCGAGGAAGGTGGTCTCGGCCTCGGTGAGGTCGCCGTCCTTCGGCAAGGCCGGGGCGGGCGTCTCGCCCCCCGGGCCGCTGGGGTAGTTGAAGGCCAGGTGGCTGCTGCGCTGCACACGGCGCGCGTCGACCCAGGTGAGATGCGTGATCTCGGGCCGCTCGCGGGCGAAGGCCTGCGCCATCGCTGCGAACTCTTCCGCTTCCAGGGGGCGGCTCACCATGTCGCGCGCCATGCGGATCAGGGTTTCCTGGTTCTGGATGAGACGCAAGCCCATTTGCTGCTGCGTCAGCTCGGTGTCGCGCTTGACCGACTCGATCTCGCGCTCGATCTCCTCGTTGCGCAGATACCAGAAGGCGGAAATGATGGCCGCCAGAAACAGCAGCACTGACAGCAACGGCCCGAGCGTGGCGAAACGGTCCTGGCGGGCTGGCGACTGCCGCCGCCACCACTGCCCGAACAGGCGCTTGGCCTGCGGAAGAGAGGTCGGCAGCGGCTCCGGGCGGACTTCGGACATCGCCCGATTATCCCGAGTGGCGGGTCCCGTCGAGGGTGCCTGGGCGCGGAGCCCCTCCGCCCCCGGTCTTTGGATTTCGTATGCCGGAATGTGACGGCACTATTTGAAATCATCGATCGCTATGACACACTCACGACTGCCGATCCGACACCCTCGAAGCAGGAGACAAGCATGTCAGCAATGCCGCAGTCCACGCCGGGCCTGGCTGCCAACGATATCGACGCCCAGGAAACCCGCGAGTGGCTCGACGCGCTGTCCGCGGTCATCGAGGCCGAAGGTCCCGAACGAGCCCACTTCCTGCTGGAACAGCTGCTCGAGCAGTCGCGCCAGAGCGGCATCGACATGCCGTTCTCCGCCAATACCGGCTACGTCAACACCATCGAGCCGGCCGACGAGGAGCACAGCCCCGGCAACCTCGAACTCGAAGGCCGCCTGCGCGCCTACATGCGCTGGAACGCCATGGCCATGGTGGTGAAGGCCAACCGGCTGAACCCCGCAGACGGCGGCGACCTCGGCGGCCACATCAGCAGCTTCGCGAGCCTGGCTCACATGTTCGCGGCCGGCTTCAACCACTTCTGGCATGCGGACGACACCGATAACGGCGGCACGCACGGCGGCGACCTGCTCTACATCCAGGGCCACAGCGCACCGGGCATCTACGCCCGCGCCTTCCTGGAAGGCCGGCTGACGCAGGAGCAGCTGCTTCACTTCCGCCAAGAGGTGGGCGGCAAGGGCATCAGCAGCTACCCGCACCCGAAGCTGATGCCGGAGTTCTGGCAGTTCCCCACCGTGAGCATGGGTCTGGGCCCGCTGATGGCCATCTACCAGGCGCGCTTTCTGAAGTACCTGCACGCGCGCGGCATCGCCGACACCAGCCAGCGCAAGGTCTGGGTGTTCTGCGGCGACGGCGAGATGGACGAGCCCGAGAGCCTGGGCGCCATCGGCCTGGCGGCGCGCGAGAAGCTCGACAACCTGGTCTTCGTCATCAATTGCAATCTGCAGCGGCTCGATGGCCCGGTGCGCGGCAACGGCAAGATCATCCAGGAGCTGGAGGGCGAGTTCCGCGGTTCCGGCTGGAACGTGCTCAAGCTGATCTGGGGCAGCAACTGGGATCCGCTGCTGGCGCGCGACAAGGGCGGCGCGTTGCGCAAGATCATGCTCGACACGCTGGACGGCGACTACCAGGCCTTCAAGGCCAACGACGGCGCCTTCGTGCGCAAGAACTTCTTTGGCCGCGACCCGCGCACGCTGGAGATGGTGGCCAAGATGAGCGACGCCGACATCTGGAACCTGCGCCGTGGCGGCCACGATGCCGGCAAGGTGTACGCCGCCTTCCACCGCGCCCACCACAACCACACGGGCCAGCCGACGCTCTTGCTCATCAAGACGGTCAAGGGCTGGGGCATGGGCAAGGCCGGCGAGGGCAAGAACACCGCCCACCAGGCCAAGAAGCTGACCGACGAGGACATCAAGTACTTCCGCGACCGCTTCAATATCCCCATTCCGGATGCCGAGCTGCCGAAGATCCCCTTCTACAAGCCGGCCGACGACACGCCCGAGATGCGCTACCTGCACGAGCGCCGCAAGGCCCTGGGCGGCTACCTGCCCAGGCGCAGGCCCAAGAGCACCGAGAGCTTCACGGTGCCCCCGCTGGACACCTTCAAGAGCGTGCTGGAGCCCACGGCCGAGGGCCGCGAGATCAGCACCACGCAGGCCTACGTGCGCTTCCTCACCCAGTTGCTGCGCGACCAGGCCCTGGGCCCGCGCGTCGTGCCCATCCTGGTGGACGAGGCGCGCACCTTCGGCATGGAGGGCCTGTTCCGCCAGATCGGCATCTACAACCCCGAGGGGCAGAAGTACACGCCGGTCGACAAGGACCAGGTCATGTACTACCGCGAGGCGCAGAACGGGCAGATCCTGCAGGAGGGCATCAACGAGGCCGGCGGCATGAGCAGCTGGATCGCTGCGGCGACGTCGTACAGCACGAACAACCGCATCATGGTGCCCTTCTACATCTATTACTCGATGTTCGGCTTCCAGCGCATCGGCGACCTGGCCTGGGCGGCGGGCGACATGCAGGCGCGCGGCTTCCTGCTCGGCGGCACCAGTGGCCGCACCACGCTCAACGGCGAAGGCCTGCAGCACGAGGACGGCCACAGCCACATCCTGGCCGGCACCATCCCCAACTGCGTGAGCTACGACCCCACCTTTGCGCACGAGGTGGCCGTCATCCTGCACCATGGCCTGAAGCGCATGGTGGAGATGCAGGACAACGTCTTCTTCTACCTGACGCTGCTCAACGAGAACTACCCGATGCCGGGCCTGGTGCCGGGGACCGAGGAGCAGATCCTCAGGGGCATGTACCTGCTGCAGGAGGGCGTCAACGGGCGACCGAAGGGCCCCTCCGGGTCCGCGCCCCGCGTCAACCTGCTGGGCAGCGGCACCATCCTGCGCGAGAGCCTGGCGGCTCGCGAGCTGCTCGAGCTCGACTGGGGCGTGTCCGCCAACGTCTGGAGCTGCCCGAGCTTCAACGAGCTCGCGCGCGACGGCCAGGACTGCGAGCGCTGGAACCTGCTGCACCCCACCGATGAGCCGCGCGTGCCCTTCGTGACGCAGCAGCTGGCGCCGCATGCCGGCCCTGTGATCGCCAGCACGGACTACATGAAGGCCTACCCCGAGCAGATCCGCGCCTTCATCCCCAGGGGCCGCGGCTACAAGGTGCTGGGTACCGATGGCTTCGGCCGCAGCGACTTCCGCAGCAAGCTGCGCGAGCACTTCGAGGTGAACCGCCACTACATCGTGGTGGCCGCGCTCAAGGCGCTGGCTGAAGAGGGCACGGTGCCGTCTGCCAAGGTGGCCGAGGCCATCCACAAGTACGGGATCGACGCCGAGAAGGTGAACCCGCTGGTCGCCTGATCACAGCAACGAATCGGAGACGAAGAACATGGCGTCGATCGACGTGAAGGTGCCCGACATCGGTGATTTCGCCGAGGTTGCGGTGATCGAGGTGATGGTGAAGGTGGGCGACGCCGTGAAGGCCGAGCAGAGCCTGATCACGGTGGAGAGCGACAAGGCCTCGATGGAGATCCCGTCGTCGCATGGCGGCGTGGTGAAGGCGCTGAAGGTGGCGGTGGGCGACAAGGTGGCCATGGGCTCGGTGATCGTGGAGCTGGAGGGCGAGCAAGCCATCCCGGTTCGGGCTGAGCCTGTCGAAGCCCCGGCCGCGAGCGCCGCCAGCCCTTCGGCGGGCTCAGGGCGTGCGGAGGTGGTTGCCGCCAGCCCTTCGGCGGCCGCAGGGCGTGCGGAGGTGGTGGTGCCCGCGCACCAGCCCACCTCCGCGCCGAGCGCCACGCTGCCGCACGCCTCGCCCAGCATCCGCCGCCTGGCGCGCGAGCTGGGGGTGCCGCTGTCGGAAGTGAAGGGCAGCGGTCCCAAGGGCCGCATCACCCAGGCCGACGTTCAGGGCTTCGTCAAGGCCGTGATGGCCGGTGAAGCCCAGACCACGGCGCAGAAGGCCAAGGCCCCTGCCGCCGCCCAGGCCGTGTCAGGCGGCGCCTTCCCCGGCCTGTTGCCCTGGCCCAACGTCGACTTCGCCAAGTTCGGTGCGGTGGAGCGCAAGGAGCTCTCGCGCATCAAAAAGATCAGCGGTGCCAACCTGCACCGCAACTGGGTCGTCATTCCGCACGTCACCAACCACGACGATGCCGACATCACCGAGCTCGAAGCCTTCCGCGTGCAGCTGAACAAGGAGCACGAAAAGTCAGGCGTGAAGGTCACGATGCTGGCCTTTCTGATCAAGGCCTGCGTGTCGGCGCTCAAGAAGTTCCCGGAGTTCAACGCCTCGCTCGACGGCGACGTCCTGGTGCTGAAGCAGTACTTCCACATCGGCTTTGCCGCCGACACGCCCAACGGCCTGGTGGTGCCCGTGATCAAGGACGCCGATCAGAAGGGCATCGTGCAGATCAGCAGCGAAATGAGCGCCCTGGCCGCCAAGGCGCGCGAGGGCAAGCTGAGCCCGGCCGACATGAGTGGCGGCTGCTTCAGCATCAGCAGCCTCGGCGGCATCGGCGGGCGCTATTTCACGCCCATCATCAACGCGCCCGAGGTGGCGATCCTGGGCGTGTGCCGCAGCACGACCGAGCCGCGCTGGGACGGCAAGCAGTTCGCGCCGCGACTGATCCTGCCGCTGAGCCTGAGCTGGGACCACCGGGTGATCGACGGCGCTGCGGCGGCGCGCTTCAACGCCTACTTGGGCGCCATCCTGGCGGACTTCCGCCGGGTGCTTGTGTAAGGAGCCCGCGATGCCCCTCATCGACATCGCCGTGCCCGACATCGGGGACTTCAAGGACGTCGCCGTCATCGAGCTTCTCGTCAAGCCCGGCGACACCGTCAAGGCCGAGCAGAGCCTGATCACCGTGGAGAGCGACAAGGCCTCGATGGAGATCCCCTCGTCGGCCGCGGGTGTGGTCAGGGAGATCAAGGTCGCCGTGGGCGACAAGGTCAGCCAGGGCAGCGTGATCTTGGTGCTGGAGGCAGCGCAGCCCAACGCCGTTCGCGCCGAGCCCGTCGAAGCGACCGGCAGGGCTTCGACAAGCTCAGCCCGAACGGGGATTGATGGGGTGGGGGCTTCGACCAGCTCGGTCCAAACGGCGCTCAGCAACGCCGTCCACGCCGACCTTGAATGCGAGCTGCTCGTGCTCGGCGCCGGCCCCGGCGGTTACTCGGCGGCTTTCCGCGGCGCCGACCTCGGGCTCAAGACGGTGCTGGTGGAGCGTTTCCCCACGCTGGGTGGCGTATGCCTGAACGTGGGTTGTATCCCGAGCAAGGCGCTGTTGCACGTGGCCGCGGTGATGGACGAGGTGAAGCACTTCGCCGACCTCGGCGTCGCCTTCGAGTCGCCCAAGGTCGACCTCGGCAAGCTGCTGGCCCACAAGAACAAGGTCGTGGGCAAGCTCACCGGCGGCCTCGCCGCCATGGCCAAGATGCGCAAGGTGACAGTGGTCCAGGGCAGCGGCGAGTTCGCCGATGCCCACCACCTGAAGGTCAGCACCGCCGACGGCCAGACGCAGACGATCAGGTTCGCCAAGGCCATCATTGCCGCCGGCTCCGAGGCGGTGAAGCTGCCCTTCCTGCCGGTTGACGAGCGCATCGTCACGAGCACCGGCGCGCTGCAGCTGCGGCAGCAGCCCAGGAGCATGCTCGTCATCGGCGGCGGCATCATCGGCCTGGAGATGGCCACGGTCTACAGCACGCTGGGCGCCAGGCTCGACGTGGTGGAGATGATGGATGGCCTGATGCAGGGCGCCGACCGCGACCTGGTGAAGGTCTGGCAGAAGATGAACGCGCACCGCTTCGAGCGGTTGATGCTGAAGACGAAGACGGTGGACGCCCAGGCCACGGCCGAGGGTATCCGCGTGATGTTCGAGGGTCTGGACGGCACGAAGAGCGAAGGCCTGTACGACCTCGTGCTGCAGGCCGTAGGTCGCGTGCCCAATGGCAAGAAGCTCGCGGCAGAGAAGGCGGGCGTCGTCGTCGGCGAGCGCGGATTCATCCCGGTGGACGCGCAGATGCGCACCAACGTGTCGCACATCTTCGCCATCGGCGACATCGTCGGACAGCCCATGCTGGCGCACAAGGCCGTGCACGAGGCTCACGTGGCCGCCGAGGTTGCCGCGGGCGACAGCAAGGCGTATTTCGACGCGCGGGTCATCCCCAGCGTGGCCTACACCGACCCCGAGGTCGCCTGGGTCGGCCTGACGGAAGACGAGGCCAAGGCGAAGGGCATCAAGATCAGGAAGGGCTTGTTCCCCTGGAGCGCCAGCGGCCGCGCCATCGCCAACGGCCGCGATGAGGGCTTCACCAAGCTGCTGTTCGACGACAGCCCCGAGGCGGCAGCAACGAGCCAGGGCCAAGCCCATGGCGGGGGGCACGGCCGCATTCTTGGCGGCGGCATCGTCGGCACGCACGCGGGCGACATGATCGGCGAGGTGGCGCTGGCCATCGAGATGGGCGCCGACATGGTGGACATCGGCAAGACCATCCATCCGCACCCTACCCTGGGCGAGAGCATCGGCATGGCCGCCGAGGTGGCGCACGGCAGCTGTACCGACTTGCCGCCTGTGCGACGCTGACGCGGCGCCGAGCGCCAAGCCCCGGCCAGGATGGGCTGGCGGGCCGAAGACGCCGAGGATCACAGGCCCTCAGCGCCCGTAGAGCCTGCACATCTCGGCCAGCCGCCCGGCATGCCAAGGCTGCACCTGCCCCCACTGAAAGCGCCAGCGCCACCAGCCGCTTTCCTGCCCGGGATGGTTCATGCGGCACTCGCCGGGCAGGGCCAGCACGTCCTGCATCGGGTGCACGGCCGTGTCGGCCACGCTGGCCATCGCCGCGCGGATCATCGTCCAGGGCATGTCGTGACCGTCGGTGGCCAGGTACCCGCGTGCGTAATGACGCTCGTGGTCGCTGGCGGTGGCCCACCAGCCGGCCACGGTGTCGTTGTCGTGCGTGCCGGTATACACGACGGTGTCGGGTTCATGGTTGTGCGGCAGGAAACGGTCTGTCGCGTCGCCGCTGAAAGCGAACTGAAGGATGCGCATGCCCGGCAGGCCGAAGGTCCTGCGCAGCGCATCGACCTCAGGCGTGATCACGCCCAGGTCCTCGGCGATGATCGGCACGGGTCCCAGAGCCTTGGTGATGGCTCCGAACAAGGCCTCGCCCGGGCCTGGCAGCCAGCGGCCGTTGACCGCCGTGTGCTCGCTCGCCGGGATCTCCCAATGGCCGGCAAAGCCGCGGAAGTGGTCGATGCGCACGATGTCCACCAGTTCGAAACTGCGGCGGATGCGCTCCACCCACCAAGCGTAACCGTCCTTGGCGTGCTCACTCCAGCGGTACAGCGGATTGCCCCAGCGCTGGCCCGTGGCGCTGAAGAAGTCTGGCGGCACACCGGCCACCACCGCGGGCCGTCCGGCGGCATCGAGCTCGAACAGGTGCTGGTTGGCCCAAACCTCGGCCGAGAGGTGGGCGATGAAGATGGGCGTATCGCCGATGATCCGCACTCCCCGGTCGTTGGCATAGGCACGCAGCTTCATCCACTGGCGGAAGAAGCGCCACTGCGCGAACTCCCAGAAGTGGATGCGCTCGGCATGCGCCAGGCGAGCCGCGGCCAGTGCGGCGGGCTCGCGATCACGCAGCGGGACGTCCCAGGTATGCCAGTCGGCCCAGGCCAGGCGCTCGCACAGGCTCATGAACAGGCTGAAGTCAGGCAACCAGCTCGCCTGCTCGGTGCCGAAGCGCTCGAAGTCCTCGCGCTGCGCTGCGGTGCCGGCGGCGGCGAAGCGCAACGCCGCCTTGTGCAGGCGCTGCATGCGGAAGGGGTGGACATGCGCGTAGTCCACCGCTTCGGCGGCCAGGCCGGGCCCGGGCTGCAGATCGGCGGCGTCGAGCCAGCCTTGTTGATGCAAATCGGCCAGGTCGATCAGCAGCACATTGCCGGCGAAGGCCGAATTGCTCATGTAGGGCGAGTTGCCCGGGCCGATGCCGGCCAGCGGCAGCAGCTGCCAGAGTTTCTGGCCGCCGGCCACCAGCCAGTCGACGAAGTGGCGGGCCTCGGGGCCGAAATCGCCGCTGCCGTGCGGGCCGGGCAGGGAGGTGGGGTGCAGCAGCACGCCGCTGGCACGGGGAAATCGCATTTGAGGCAGTCTCCGTCGGGTCAAGGTGCCGCGTCACGCAGCAGCAGCACGCTGCGGGCGGGCAATTCGCGGTCCTGCTGGCCCTCACGTTGCCAGCTGCTGCGGCCGTCGGGCATCGTGCTGTCGAGTTCGCAGACCCACTGGCCCGGGGGCAGGCGAAAACTGGCGTCGGTGTCGCGGCCATTGATGAGCAGCAACAGCGGTGCGCCGCCGCGCCCCGGCGCGCCGATCCACGCGCCCAGGATGCGCGACATGCGGTTGTTCCAGTGCTCGGGCTTCATGGGCTCGCCGGTCCGTCGCAGCCAGGCCAGGTCGGTCCGACCCTTGGCATCGGGCAGACCGGTATACCAGCGTGGCGCCATCGGCAACCAGCGTTTGCGCAACGCGATCACGTGGGCCGTGTAGGCCAGCAGGTCCGCGTCGGCCGAGGCCCAGGCTATCCAGGTGCTGGGGTTGTCCTGGCAGTAGGGGTTGTTGTTGCCGCCCTGACTGTGACCGAGTTCGTCGCCTGCGGCCAGCATGGGCGTGCCCTGGCTCAACAGCAGGCTGGCCAGCAGCGCGCGCTGCAGCCGCGCGCGGCAGGCCAGCACCTCGGGGTCGGACGTGGGGCCCTCCGCCCCGCAGTTCCAGCTGAGGTTGTGGCCGTGGCCGTCTCGGTTGCCCTCCCCGTTGGCCTCGTTGTGGCGCAAGTCGTAGCTCACCAGATCGGCCAGCGTGAAGCCGTCGTGGCTGACGATGTAGTTCACGCTCTCCAGCGGCGAACGCTGGCGCGGCTGGAACACATCGGAGCTGCCGGCCAGGCGCAGGGCAAACTCGCCGCGCGTGCAGTCACCGCCGAGCCAGAAGGCCCGCGTGGTGTCGCGGAAGCGGTCGTTCCACTCCTGCCAGCCGCGCGGGAATTGGCCGAGCTGGTAGCCGCCGGGGCCGAGGTCCCAGGGCTCGGCGATCAGGCGCAGGCCTTGCAGCACGGGATCCTGCAGCACGGCCTTGAAGAAGGGGCCGTCGCGCTCGAAGCCGTGGTCGCCGCGGCCCAGTACCGGAGCCAGGTCGAAACGGAAGCCGTCGATGCCGTAGTGCTGCACCCAGTGGCGCAGGCTGTCCATCACCATTTGCAGCATGCGCGGGTGGCGGATGTCCAGCGTGTTGCCGCAGCCCGTCCAGTTCTCGTGATGCTGCCTGGCGTGCACGGGCAGGCGATAGCAGCTGGCGTTGTCCAATCCGCGCCAGGCCAGCAGGGGGCCGCGCTCGTCGCCCTCAGGTGTGTGGTTGTAGACCACGTCGAGGAGCACCTCGATGCCTGCCTCGTGCAGCCGCTGCACCATCGTGCGGAATTCCTCGCGCACGCCGGCACCGCTGCTTGCCGCGGCGTAGCGGGGCTCGGGGCAGAAGAAGCCCAGGGTGTTGTAACCCCAGTAGTTGACGAGCCCGCGCGCGGCCAGGTGGGCTTCGTCCAGGTGCTGCTGCACCGGCAGCAGGCACACGGTGCTCACGCCCAGGCGCTGCAGATGGCCGATGGCAGCCTCGTGTCCGAGGCCGGCGTAGGTGCCTCGCAGCGCCTCGGGCACGCCGGACAGCTGTTTGGTGAAGCCGCGCACATGCAGCTCGTAGATCAGCGTGTCGACGCCGGGCGACCTGCGCAGCCGTGCCACGCCAGGCTCGGGTGCCACGACGCGGGCCTTGAAGGCCATGGGGCCGTTGTCGCGCGTGTCCAGGCGCTGCGGGTGCTCGCGGTCAGCGCCGAAGTGCGGGCCAGCCCAGTCGAAGCCGCCGGGCGGCGCCACGATCTCACGAGCCCAGGGATCGAGCAGCAGCTTGTGTGGGTTGAACCGGTGGCCGCGGTCGGGCCGCCAGGGGCCGTGCGCGCGCAGGCCGTAGACGAACCCGGCACCGGCTCCGGCCAGGTGGCCGTGAAAGACATCGCCGCTGCGGCCGGGCAGCGGCAGCCGCTGTAGTTCGGTGCGGCCCGCAGTGTCGTACAGGCACAGCTCCACGCGCGCTGCGTGCTGCGAAAACACGGCGAAATTCACGCCCTCGTCGTCGACGGAGGCACCCAGCGGCCAGGCGCGGCCAGGTTGCAGTGCCGTCCCGGCGCTGGCGTCGCGGCGAGCCAGGTCCATGTCAGCGCACAAGCTCCAGGAACACAGTCGCCAGCGGCGGCAGGTGCAGCACCACGCTGTGCGCGCGGCCGTGGCTGGCCACCGGCTCGGCGGTGCACTCGCCCAGCGGCGTGCCGATGTCGCTGCCGCCGTAGTGCCGGCTGTCGGTGTTGAGCCGCTCAACCCAGCGGCCGACCGCGGGCACGCCGAAGCGCAGGCCGTGGTGCACCACAGGCGCGAAGTTGCACACCACCAGCATCTGCTCGCCGCCACGACCATGCCGCACGAAAGCCAGCAGGCTGCGGCGTGCGTCGTCGTGGCTGATCCACTCGAAGCCGGCCGGGTCGACGTCCTGCGTGTACAGCGCCGGGCTGCTGCGGTAGAGGTGGTTGAGGTCGCGCACCAGGCGTTGCACCCCCGCGTGACGATCGTCCTGAAGCTGATGCCAGTCGAGGCTGGCGTCGTGGTTCCACTCGCGGCCCTGGGCGAACTCGCCGCCCATGAACAACAGCTTCTTGCCGGGGTGGGCCCACATGAAGCCATAGAAGGCGCGCAGGTTGGCGAACTGCTGCCAGGCGTCGCCCGGCATGCGCGCCAACAGACTGCCCTTGCCGTGCACCACCTCGTCGTGGCTGAGCGGCAGCACGAAGTTCTCGGTGAAGGCATACACCAGGCCGAAGGACAGCTCGCCGTGGTGGTAGGGCCGGTGGATGGGATCGCGGCCCATGTACTGCAGCGTGTCGTGCATCCAGCCCATGTTCCACTTGTAGTGGAAGCCCAGGCCGCCGGCCCAGGTAGGGCGGCTCACGGCGGGAAAGGCGGTGCTCTCCTCGGCCAGGGTCACGGCCTGCGGGCACTCGCCGCCGATGCGCTCGTTCACGCGCTGAAGCAAGGCGATCGCCTCGAGGTTCTCGCGCCCGCCGTGGACGTTGGGCACCCACTCGCCGGCCTTGCGGCTGTAGTCACGGTACAGCATGGAGGCCACCGCGTCCACGCGCAGGCCGTCCACACCGAAGCGCTCGATCCAGTAGAGGGCGTTGCCGACCAGGAAGTTGCGCACCTCCGTACGGCCGAAGTTGTAGATGAGGGTATTCCAGTCGTTGTGGAAGCCCTCGCGGGGGTCTGCGTACTCGAAGAGCGCCGTGCCATCGAAGCGCGCCAGGCCGTGGGCGTCGGTCGGGAAGTGCGCCGGCACCCAGTCCAGGATCACACCAAGGCCGGCCGCGTGCGCGCGCTCGACGAAGCGCTGCAGCCCGTCGGGCGGGCCAAAGCGCGCCGTGGGCGCATACAGGCCCAAGGTCTGGTAGCCCCAGCTGCCGTCGAAAGGATGCTCGCTGATGGGCAGCAGCTCCAGGTGCGTGAAGCCCATGTCCAGCGCATAGGGCAGCAGCTCGTCGGCGAGTTCGCCCCAGCTGAGCCAGCGGTTGCCTTCCTCCGGCTTGCGGCGCCAGGAGGCCAGGTGCACCTCGTAGATGCTGACCGGGGCGTCCAGCGCGTTGGCAGCCTGGCGTTGGGACGAAGGCGGCAACACGGGGGGCAACGGTGCCACGATGCTGGCAGTGGCCGGTCGCAGCTCGGCGGCGCGGGCGTAGGGATCGGCCTTTGGGGGCAGCAGCTGGCCATTGCGGTCCAGCAGCTCGAACTTGTAGGCCGCGCCCAGGCCCACGCCCGGCACGAACAGCTCCCACACGCCGCACTCGCGACGCAAGCGCATGGGGTGGCAGCGGCCGTCCCAGTGGTTGAAGTCGCCGACCACGCTGACCCGGCTGGCGTTGGGCGCCCACACCGCGAAGGCCGTGCCGGCCACGCCGTCCATGCTGCGTGAGTGCGCGCCCAGCACCTGAAACGGGCGCTGGTGCGTGCCTTCGCCCAGCAGCCAGACGTCCATCTCGCCCAGCACGGTGCCGAAGCGGTAGGGGTCTTCGGCCACGGTCTCGGCGCCACCGCCCCAGCTCAGGCGCAGCTGGTAGGGACCGCGGGTGGCCGCCCCGCCCTCGAACAGGTCGTGCAGGCCGTCGGCATCGCGTCGCTGCAGCGGCCAGGCGTGGGGGCCAGCGACGACGGTCACGGCCGCGGCGTGCGGCGCAAACACGCGCACCCAAGTGGCGTTGTTGCCGCACGGGTGCGGGCCCAGCACCGCGAACGGGTCGCCGTGGCGGCCCTCGCAGACGGCGCGCGCCTCGGCCTTGTCGAGCTTCATCGGGTGCGTGGTGTGGTCAGCCCTTGGCCGGCAGGCCCCAGACCTCGCGAGCGTACTCGCGAATCGTGCGGTCCGACGAGAAGAAGCCCATGCCGGCCACGTTGAGGATGGCCTTGCGCGCCCAGGCCTCGGGCTGCTCGTACAGCGCGTCGACTCGTGCCTGCGCGGCCACGTAGCTGTCGAAGTCGGCCAGCAGCATGTAGGGGTCGCCGCCCCAAAGCAGCGAATCCACCAGGCCGCGGTAGCGGCCGGGTTCGTCGTCGCTGAAGGCGCCCCCGGCGATGGCGTCGAGCACGGCCTTCAGGCGCGGGTTGGCCTCGTACAGCCGGAAGGGCTGCCAGCCCTGGGACTCGTTTTGCGCCACTTCGGCAGCGGACAGCCCGAAGATGAAGATGTTGTCGTCGCCCACCTGCCGGCGGAGCTCGATGTTGGCGCCGTCGTCGGTGCCGATGGTGAGTGCACCGTTGAGCGCCAGCTTCATGTTGCCCGTGCCCGAGGCCTCGGTACCAGCGGTGGAGATCTGCTCCGACAAGTCGGCCGCGGGCATGATGAGTTCGGCCCATGAGACACCATAGTTGGGCACGAACACCAGCTTCAGTCGGCCGGCCACCACCGGGTCGTCGTTGACCACGCTGCCCACGTCGTGGATGAGACGGATGATGCTCTTGGCCGCGTGGTAGGAGCTCGCGGCCTTGCCGGCGAAGATCACCGTGCGCGGCGTCCAGTAGGCCGTGGGGTCGGCCAGCATGGCCTGGTAGCGCGCCACCACCTGCAACACGTTCAGCAACTGCCGCTTGTACTCGTGGATGCGCTTGACCTGCACGTCGAACAGGCTCGTGGGATCCACCACGATGCCGGTGCTGGTGCGGATGTGCTCGGCCAGCCGCCGCTTGTTGGCCTGCTTGACGGCCATGAAGGCCTGGTGGAAGTCGGCGCGCTCGGCGTGCGGCTTCAGGCGCACAAGCTGGTCCAGGTCCAGCCGCCAGCCAGGGCCGATGGTGCTGTCCACCAGCGAGGCCAGCCCGCCGTTGGCCTGAGCCAGCCAGCGGCGGGGCGTCACGCCGTTGGTGATGTTGGTGAAGCGCTCGGGCCACATGGCCGCGAAGCCCGCAAAGATGGTCTTCACCAGCAGATCGGAATGCAGCGCCGACACGCCATTGACCTTGTGGCTGCCCACGACCGCAAGGTGGGCCATGCGAACCCGGCGCTCGCCGCGCTCGTCGATGAGCGAGAGCTCGCGCAGCCATTCGTGGTCGCCCGGCCGGTGCGCGGCGGCCTCGGCCAGGAACTCGGCGTTGATGCGGAAGATGACCTCCAGGTGGCGCGGCAGCACCTGCTGCATCAGCGCCACGGGCCAGGTCTCCAGGGCCTCCGGCATCAGCGTGTGGTTGGTGTAGCTGAACACCTTGCGCGTGATGGCCCAGGCAGCGATCCAGCCGAAGCCGTGGTCGTCAACCAGCAGCCGCATGAGCTCGGCCACGCCGATGGCCGGGTGGGTGTCGTTGAGGTGGATCGCCACCTTGTCCGCCAGGTTCGTGAGGCGGCCGTGCTCGGCCAGATGCCGCGCCAGGATGTCCTGGATGCTCGCGCTGGTGAAGAAGTACTCCTGGCGCAGCCGCAGCTCGCGGCCGGCGGGCGTGCTGTCGTTGGGGTAGAGCACCCAAGAGATGTTCTCGTAGGCGTTCTTGAACTCGGCAGCACGGGCGTAATCGCCGCTGTTGAAGGCGTGCAGGTCGATCTGGCTGGGCGCGACGGCCTTCCAAAGGCGCAGCGTGCTCACACGCTCGGTGCCGTGGCCGGGCACCACCATGTCGTAAGCCTTGGCGTTGACCTCGCCGGCATGCCGCCAGGTGGGCACGAGGCCGGGGTCGGCCGCCGCCTCCACCCAGCCGCCAAACCGTACCCGGTAGGCGACGTTGCCGCGCGGGAACTCCCAGGGCGTGCCGTCTTCGAGCCAGGGGTCGGGCGACTCGATCTGGCGCCCGCCCTGGATGTGCTGCTTGAACATGCCGAACTCGTAGCGGATGCCGTAGCCGACGCTCGGCAGCTCCACGGTGGCCATGCTGTCCAGAAAACAGGCGGCCAGCCGGCCGAGGCCGCCATTGCCCAGGGCGGCATCGGCTTCGGTGGCGCCCAGGTCTTCAAGGCTCGCAGCGTGCGTGCGCGCGGCGGCGCCCATCTCGCCCTTGAGCTCCAGTGCGGCGAGCGCATTGCCCAGGGTGCGGCCGATCAGGAACTCCATCGAGAGGTAGTACACGCGACGCGCCTTTGCCGCGCGGTCGGCCTGCTCGGCAACCACCCAGCGTCGGGACAACTGCTCTCGCGCCACCTGCGCCACGGCGTGCATGATCTCGGTGGGCGTCGCCTGCGCGGGCAACACGCCCACGGTGTGCAGCAGGTGGTGCTCGACCGCGGCGGCACCGCTGGCAGCAGTGGCCGTGGTGACGGAAGAAGACGTGAGGGACGGATCGGTCATCGGCAGGGCGGCGCGAGGTTTGCTTGCTGGGTGGAGGGGGGTTGGCGACCGACGGCAGTGTCCGGAACGGGGTTGGAATCGTCAACACAGACCTGGCACAACAAGCGTAGTTCAACTACAAGCTGTCTGATCCCGACTGCTCTACTCTGGAAGCTTTGAAATCAGAAAATTGTTTCTTTTCAAATTATTAGGAAATACTTATAAGAAATCATATCAATATCGTATCCCCGAAAAAGCGTGCTGCCGATGGCAGACGTTCACTGCGCCGCTTGTACTTTTGCTGCATCGGCGTGGACCCAGCTTGCACCAGGAGACCGCATGAAGT
>JAUMBF010000101.1:0-23945 GCA_032115875.1 Rubrivivax sp. | reverse complement strand
GCACGCGCGGCTCGCGGGCCAGCGCCCGCGCCACCGCCACGCGCTGCTGCTGGCCACCGGAAAGCTGCGCCGGGCGGCGGTGCACCAACTCGCCCGTCAGCCCCACGTGGGCCAGCCAGCGCGCGGCCTCGCGCTCGCGCTCGGCGCGCGGGCGGTGCAGCAGCGACAGCGCCACGTTGCCGGCGGCGCTGAGGTGCGGCATCAGCGCGTAGTGCTGGAACACCAGGCCCACGTGGCGCTGCTGCGGCGGCTGCCACAGCGGCGGCGCGCCGTCGCCCCCGATGCGGCACCACGTCTGCCCGCCCACCTGCACCAGGCCCTGCTGCGGCTTCATCAGCCCGGCGGCCACGCGCAGCATCGAGGTCTTGCCCGCGCCCGAGGGCCCCACCAGCGCCAGCAGCTCGCCCGGCGCGGCCTCGATGCGGCCGTGCAGCGGCATCGGCCGCTGCTGCTCGACCTCGATGACCAAACCCTCGTTCACCGGCGCGCTCAACGGCGCCCTCCAGCCGACAGCCGCGCCGTGGCAAAGAACGACGCCGCCACCGCCAGCAGCGACAGCAGCAACAGCAGCAGCGCCATGCGGTCGGCGCCGGCCAGATCGAAGGCCTGCACGCGGTCGTAGATGGCAATCGCGATGGTCTTGGTCTCGCCCGGGATGCTGCCGCCCATCATCAGCACCACGCCGAACTCGCCGAGCGTGTGCACGAAGGTCAGCACCATGGCCGAGAGGATGCCGGGCCAGGCCAGCGGCAGCTCCACCCGCCACAGCGTCTGCCAGGCCCCCAGGCCGCTGCAGGCGGCGGCCTCGGCCAGGTCGCGCGGGATGGCCTCGAAGGCGCGCTGCACCGGCTGCACCATGAACGGGATGTTGAAGATGACCGAGGCCAGCACCAGCCCGCCGAAGCTGAAGGTGAGCGGCAGGCCGAGCCCGGCGAACACCTGGCCCAGCGGCGACGCGCCCCCGAAGGCCACCAGCAGGTAGTAGCCCAGCACCGTGGGCGGCAGCACCAGCGGCAGCACCACCAGCGCCTCGATCCAGGCCTTGCCGCGCCACGCCGTGCGCGCCAGCCAGCGGCCCAGCGCCAAGCCCAGCGGCAGCAGCACCAGCAGCGTCACCGCCGCCAGCTCCAGGCTCAGGACCAGGGCCTGCCAGTCGATCATCGGCGGCGGGGCGTTCAGCCGGGCGGCGGCGCGTAGCCGTGGCGCTGCCACACGGGCTGCGCGGCCGGCGCAAGCAGGTAGTCGTGGAAGGCGCGCACCGTGGGCGGCGCCTCGGCGAGCAGCACCAGCCGCTGCGCCAGCGGCGCATGGAACGACGCCGGCACCAGCGCCGCCGTGCCGGCCGCCGCCACCGCCGGCACCAGCGTGAGCGAGTAGGCCACGAGCCCGCCCTGCGCCGAGCCCGACAGCGCGAACTGCACCGCCTGCGACACGTTCTCGCCGATCACCAGGCGCGGCCGGGCCAGATCCCACAGCCCGGCGTGCTGCAGCGCCTCGCGGGCGCGCTGGCCGTAGGGCGCGTGCCCGGGGTTGGCGATGGCCAGGCGCTGCACGCGGCCGTCGCGCAGCGCCGCACCCAGGCCGCGCAGCTCGCCGTCCACCGGCAGCGGCGAGCCGCGCGGCGCCAGCAGCGCCAGCCGGCCCAGTGCGTAGACGCGGCCGCGGTCGGCGGCGCCGCCCAGCGTGCGGCCGGCCGCGGCCACGCGGAACACCGTCTCCTCGTCGGCCGAGACGAACAGATGGAAGGGCGCGCCCTGCAGGATCTGCGCGACGAAGTTGCCCGAAGAGCCGAACACCAGCCGCAGCGGGCCACCACCGGCGCGCTCGAACTGCGCGGCCAGCTCCTCGATGGCGGGCTTGACGTTGGCGGCGACGGCCACGGTGGCGGCGGCCTGCGCGGCGGCGCGGCGCGGCGGCAGGGCCGGCAGCAGGGCCGGCAGCAAGGCGGCCAGCGGCAGGCCCAGCAGGGTTCGGCGGTCGGTCATGGCACGCGGGTGATATCTCTTGCGATGGATATCGCTGGCAAAGTATATCGAGCGCCGGCCCTGATTCGCGACAATGCGGGCATGAGCCGGCCAGCTTCGCCCCGTGCGCGCGTGCGCGTGCACCTCGACGAGACGCTGATGCTCGGCCCGGGCAAGGCCGAGCTGCTGGAGGGCATCGCCGCCACCGGCAGCATCGCCGAGGCCGGCCGGCGCATGGACATGAGCTACCAGCGCGCGTGGTCGCTGGTGAAGACGCTCAACGCCGGCTTCGCCGAGCCGCTGGTGGAACGCCAGCGCGGCGGCAGCGGCGGCGGCGGCGCGCGCCTCACCGCCACGGGCGAGCAGGTGCTGCGCATCTACCGCGCCATCGAGCGCGACTGCCAGCGCGCGGTGGACAAGCGCGCGGCGGTGCTGGCGGGGTTGCGGGGCGGCTGAAGTTCACGCGCTGCGGCCCCACGCCGCAAGGCCAAACCGGGACAAGCGGCCCTCCTGAGCCATGGGTTCGAGGCGCTCGACCCATCGACGGGCCAGCGCCCGCACGGCGGTCGCTCACGGCCTCGTCCTGGGGCTTCGAGCCAGGGCAGCCCTCAGCGCCGGCAGGCTGTCCGGATCAGTGCACAGCGTCTGCCAGGCATCTTGTGCGGCAGCCATCCAGGTCGGGTGGTCGGCACCACACTGGATGCCGATCCAGCCGTCGCGGGTCCAGCTCCACCCGTAGCGGCCGGCGAGCCCGCCGCTGTCGATAGCGCCCGGGCCCTCGATCCGCAAGCCCATCTGCGCCATCAGAGCAGGGTCGATGGTGCCGGGGATGGCAGGCTTTGGCATGCGTCGACAGACCCTTTGGCTCGGGCAAGCAATGCGGCCGCAAGCCCGATCCGATGGCAACATGCCCGCATGACGCTGCCTAACGGCCTTTACGAGACGCTGCTGACGCGGGCCCATGCCACTGCGCTCGACGGTCAGGCCCACGTGCTGGCCGATGCCACGGGCCTGATGCCCGACCTGCTGCTGGATCTGGTCACCCGGCACCTGGGGACGCTGTTCGACGCCATGGCCCGTGAGCCCGGCGGCGGCGACTCGCAGCTGGACCTCGCCCTGGGCTTGCTGGCCCGCGCGCGCGAGCTGATGGCGGCCAGCCCCCAGGCCGACACCCTGCCGGACGGCGACGAACTGCCCCAGCGACCGCCCACCGTGCTGCGGCAGGTGGGTCAGCCGGGGCGCACGCTGCAGGCACCCCAGACCGGGCTGTTGCAGCCCTGGCTGTTCACGGCCGGGCGCGGCAGCCCTTCGCTGCTGCACGAGATCCGCCGCGAAGTCTCGGCCTGCGATCGGGTGGACCTGGTGATCAGCTTCATCACCCTGTCGGGCGTGCGCAAGGTGCTGGACCTGCTGCAGCAGCTGGCCCGTGCGTCGGACAGCGGCGCGGCGGGCCCGGTGATCCGCGTGCTGACCACCACCTACACCGGCGCCACGGAGGCCGAGGCGCTGGACCAGCTGGCCGCGCTGCCCGGCTGCGAGGTCCGCGTGTCGCTCGACGGCCGCCGCAGCCGCCTGCACGCCAAGGCCTGGATCTTCCGCCGCGCCAGCGGGTTTGGCAGCGCGTACATCGGCAGCGCCAACCTCTCGGGCGCCGCGCTGACCGGTGGGCTGGAGTGGACGGTCAAGCTCACCCAGCGCGGCCAGGCTGCGATGTACGACACGGCCTGCGCGCACTTCGAAGCGTTGTGGGCCGATGCCGAATTCGAGCGATACGACCCCGCGGTGGCCGGCAGCCGCGAAGCCCTGCGCCTGGCCCTGTCGCAAGAGCGCGGCAGCAGCCAGGGTCAACCCATCGCGCTGTTCGACATCCAGCCCAAGCCCTTCCAGCAGGACCTGCTCGACCAGCTGGATGCCGAACGCGCGCTCTCCCGCCATCGCCTGCTGCTGGTGGCCGCCACAGGCACCGGCAAGACCGTCATCGCCGCGCTCGACTACCGCCAGCGCGTGCGGCAGCTTGGCGGGCGGTATCCCCGGTTGCTGTTCGTGGCCCACCGCAGCGAGATCCTGCAGCAGGCCCTGGCCACCTACCGCACCGTGCTGCGCGACCCCGGCTTCGGCGACGTGCTGGCCGGCGGCCGTGAGCCGACGACCTGGGGCCACCTCTTCACCACCATCGACAGCCTGGACAGCCGCGACCTGCTCTCGCGATTCGGCATCGACTACTGGCACAGCGTGGTCATCGACGAGTGCCACCACATGGCGGCAGCCCGCTTCGAGCGCTTCTGCCAGCGCGTGCAGCCCCAGGAGCTGCTCGGCCTGACCGCAACGCCCGAGCGGACCGACGGCAAGCCCATCGCCGGGTTCTTCGATGCCCGGCCCGACGGGCGCGCCGCGGCCGAGCTGCGCCTGTGGCACGCCCTGGACCTGCAGCTGCTGGTGCCCTTCGAGTACTTCGGCTGCGACGACAGCACCGACCTGGCCGACGTGCCCTGGGGCAAGGCCGGCGAGCTGGCGGCGCTGCGCCAGGCGCTGGAGGCCAACACCGCGCGCGCGCAGCTGGTCCTGCGCGAGTGGGAGCGGCTCGCCGGCCGCAGCCGCATGCGGCGGGCGCTGGCGTTCTGCGTGTCGATCGAACACGCCGAGTTCATGACCCGCGCCTTTGCCGAGGCCGGCCTGAAGGCCGCGTGCATCACCTCGAAGACGCCGCCCGAGGAACGCGAACGCGCCCCGCAGCGCCTGAAGGATGGCGCAGACCTGCAGGTCCTGGTGACGGTGGACCTCTACAACGAAGGGGTCGACCTGCCCTTCGTCGACACGCTGCTGCTGCTGCGGCCCACGCAGAGCCCGGTCGTGTTCCAGCAGCAGCTGGGCCGCGGCCTGCGCCTGCACCCCCCGCACAAGGACAGCTGCCTGGTGCTGGACTTCGTGGGCCGCCACCACGAGGGTTTCCGGTTCGACCGGCTGCTGGGCGCCATCACCGGGCAGACCCGCCGCGAACTGCTCGACAGCGTCGAGCAGGGTTTCGCCAGCCTGCCGGCCGGCTGCCACATCCTGCTGCAGCCGCGGGCCCGCGAACAGGTGCTGGCGCGACTGCGGCAGCTGACCGACGGGCAGTGGCGGCACCTGCGCCTGGAGCTTGGCGCCTGGTCGGCTTCGAAGGGACGCACCAACCCGCCGCTGGCCGATTTCCTGCACGAGCAGGCCCTGGAGCTGCAAGACATCTACCGCCCGCAGGGCCCCAGCGGGTGGCTGACGCTCCAGCACCAGGCCGGGCTGATGGTGGCCGAGCCGACGCCCCAGGCGCTGTACTTCAGCGGCCGACTGCACAGCCTGCTGCATGTCGACGATGTCGAACGCCTGCGGGCGCTGCAGGCGCTGGCCGAAGGCCGCATGCCCGACGCGGCGCTGGCCCAGTGCCTGGCCTATCAGATCGACGCCGATCGAACCCGCGTGGGCAGCGCGGCGGCGTTCCTGGCCCGGCTGCGCCAGGAGCCGGCGGCCTGCCACGAGCTGCAGCAGCTGGTGGCCCTGCTGGAGGCGCGGGCGCGGGCCTTGCCGCCACTGCCGGGCCTGGAAGACACGCCGCTGCGCCTGCATGCGCGCTACGGGATGCGCGAGATCCTCACCGCCGTGGGCTGGCTGACGGCCGAGAAGCGGACGCCGGCCACCTCGGGCGTGCTGCCGCTGGCCCAGCGCCGCACCGAACTGCTGTTCGTCACGCTCGACAAGAGCGAGGGCTTCAACGACCGCACGGCCTATCGCGACCACGCGATCGATCCCGGGCACTTCCACTGGCAGTCGCAGAACTCGGCGCGGCGCGACCGCGGCGCCGGCCAGCGCTATCTGGGCGCGCCCGACAACGGCTGGCAGTTCCAGCTGTTCGTGCGCGAGCGGCCCGGCGACGCGTATGCCGCCTGCGGGCCCTTGCAGCGGGTCTCGGCCGAGGGCGACAAGCCGATCAGCATCGTCTGGCGGCTGGCCAGCGTGCTGCCGGCACGCCTGTTCTCGTCGTTCAGCGTGCTGCGCGGGGCCTGAGAGTGTGAGAGGCCCGGTGCCGCAAGCGGTCGCCTTACAATCCAGCCCCTGGTAAGGAACCCCAATGGCCGAATCCACCATCACCTCGAAGGGCCAGACCACCGTCCCGGCCGACATCCGCGCCCTCGTGCAGGCCAAGCCGGGCACGCGTCTGGTCTGGTCGGTGATGCCGGACGGCACCATCATCGTCCGGGCCAAGACCAAGTCCATCCTCGACATGGCCGGCATGCTCAAGGCCCCGAAGGGCAAGCGGGTGCGCGTCGAGGACATGAACCCCTGGCGTTGAGGGCTGCATGCCCGCGCTCGACACCAACGTCCTGGTCCGCTATGTCGTTCAAGACGACAGCGCTCAGCTTGCCGCTGCCCGGCGGCTGATCGACCGCTGCGTCCGCGAGGGCCACACCCTGTTCGTTCCGGTGACGGTGACCCTCGAACTGGAGTGGGTGCTGCGCGCCCGCTTCGGTTACGCCAAGGACGAGGTGCTGCGGGTCCTCTCGAACCTGTTCTCGGCAGCGGAGCTGACTTTCGAATCCGAACGCGCCTTGGAAGTGGCTCTGCAGCTCTACCGCAAGGCCACGGCGGACTTCGCCGACTGCCTGCACATCGCATTGGCGGCCGAGGCCGGCGAGCAGCCACTGTGGACCTTCGACAAGAGCGCCGCCAAGGTCATCGGCGCGCAGGCGCTTCGCGCGCGGTAGTCCAAGCCGGCCGGCGCGACCCCGACCGGTCGACCTGCTCAGGCCTGCGCCTGGTACCCCCGCGGAATCGCCGCCAGCAGCCGCTTGGTGTAGTCCTGCTTGGGCGCGGCCAGGATCTCCTCGGCGCTGGCCTGCTCCACCACCTGGCCGTCTTTCATCACCAACACCTCGTCGGAGATGAAGCGCACCACCGCCAGGTCGTGGCTGATGAAGACGTAGCTCAGGCCGAACTCGTCCTGCAGGTCCCGCAAAAGGTTCAGCACCTGGGCCTGCACGCTCACGTCGAGTGCGCTCACGGCCTCGTCGAGCACCAGCACCTCGGGGTTGAGCGTGAGGCAGCGCGCAATCGCCACGCGCTGGCGCTGGCCGCCTGAGAACTCGTGCGGGTACTTGCCGAAGGCGCGGCCGTCCAGGCCCACCTTCTCGAGCAGGGTGCGGGCGCGCTGCTCGCGCTCGGCCAGGTCGCGCCCGATGCCGTGGATGGCCATGGGCTCCACCAGCGTCTGGCCGATGGTGAAGCGCGGGTTGAGGCTGGCGTAGGGGTTCTGGAACACCACCTGGATGCGCCGGCGCATCACCTGGCGCTCCTTGTCCGACAGCTTCAGCAGGTTCTGGCCGTCGAACAGCACCTCGCCGCTGGTGGGCTCGTGCAGGCGAAGGAGCGTGAGCCCCATGGTCGTCTTGCCGCTGCCGCTTTCGCCCACCACGCCCAGGGTGTGGCCCTTGCGCAGCTGGAAGTTGACGTTCTGCACCGCCTTGAACTCGCGCTTGCCGAACAGGCCCTGCTTCAGCCAGAAGCTCTTGGCCAGGCTCTTCACTTCCAGCACCACGGGCGCACTCGGGTCCTTGGCCTTGGCCTGCTGCTGGGCCTGGCGGCCGGCCGTCCCGGGAGGATGGCCGCGCTGCGCGGCCATGTGGTCGTCGATCACCATCAGCCGCGCCGGGTTGCCCTCCAGGCTGGGGCGGCAGGCCAGCAGCGCCTTGGTGTAGGCGTCCTGCGGGCTCTCGAAGATCTGCTGCACGGGCCCGTGCTCGCGGATCTGCCCGTGGCGCATCACCACCACCTTGTCAGCGATCTCGCCCACCAGGCCCAGGTCGTGGCTGATGAACAGCACGCTCATCTGGTGCGAGGCCTTGAGCTTGCCCAGCAGCTCGAGGATCTGGCGCTGGATGGTGACGTCCAGCGCCGTGGTGGGCTCGTCGGCGATCAGCAGCTTGGGCTCGCAGGCCAGCGCCATGGCGATCATCACGCGCTGCTGCTGGCCGCCGGACATCTCGTGCGGGTAGGCCTTCAGGCGGCGTGCGGGCTCGGGGATGCCCACCTCGTGCAGCAGTTCCTCGGCGCGCTTCCAGGCCGCGGCCTTCCCCAGGCCCATGTGCTTCATGAGCGGCTCGCACAGCTGCGCGCCGACGTCGAGCACCGGGTTCAGCGAGCTCATCGGGTCCTGGAAGACGCAGGCGATCTCCTTGCCGCGCAGCGTCTGCAGCTCGCGCAGGCTGCAAGCCAGCAGGTCTTGCCCCTTCCAGAGGATGCGGCCGCTGCGCTCGGCGTTGTCGGGCAGCAGGTTCAGCACGCTCATCGCGGTGACGCTCTTGCCCGAGCCCGACTCGCCCACCAGGGCCACGGTCTGGTTGGCGTCGATGTCGAAGGACACACCCTTCACGGCCTCGGCGCGCACGCCCTTGCCCATGCGGAAGGCGACGCGCAGGTCTTGGATGGAAAGCAGTTGGCTCATGGCACGCTCACTCAAGGCCTTCATTCCAAACCACGAAGCTTGGGGTCGAGCGCGTCGCGCAGCGCATCGGCCATCAGCGAAAAGGCCGTCACGAAGACCGCCATGAACAGCGTGGCCGCGGCCAGCTGCCACCAGTGGCCGAGGATCAGCTCGCTCTGCGCCTCGGCCAGCATCGTGCCCCAGCTCACCTGGTCCACACGCACGCCCAGGCCCAGGTAGCTCAGGATGACCTCGGCCTTGATGAAGCCCACCGTCAGCAGGCTCATGCGCACCAGCACCACGTGGCTCACGTTGGGCAGGATGTGCTTGAACATGCGGCTCATGCTGCTGGCGCCGATGGCCTCGGCACTGCGCACGTACTCGCGGCTGCGGTGCTTGATGAACTCGGCGCGCACCTGCCGGTACATGCCCGTCCAGCCCGTGAGCGCCAGGATGATGACGACGCTGCCCACGCCCCGGCCCACCACCGCGGCAAATGCAAAGATGAGCAAGATGTTCGGGATGCTCTCGAAGACGTTGTAGACCCACTCGAGGAAGTCGGAGATCTTGCCGCCGAAGAAGCCGCCGAAGGCGCCCAGCATGGTGCCGATCAGCGTGGCCGCGATGGCCGCGGCCAGGCCCACGAAGACGCTGATCTCCGTGCCCTTGATGGCCTTGGCCAGCACGTCGCGGCCCATGCGGTCGCCACCCAGCGGCAGCGTCTCGGCCTTGGGCACCTCGGCGGTCTGGAACTGCTTGGCGCGCTCCTCCCACTCGGCGTAGCGCGGGGCCAGCGGGTCCACCGCCGAGAGGTCGACGTTGGGGCCCTGGGGCGACTCAATGGCGCCCGTGGCCTGCTTGGCTGCCGGCCCCATGAAGCTGGGCGGCGCACTGGGCACGCCGACCTCGGCCTGCCAGTTCTTGGCCACCAGGCCCAGGGCGGCCAGCACGATGAGCACGAGGAAGGCGAGGACGACGATCGCGCTGCCCAGGCCCACCTTGTCGGCCTTGAAGCGGCGCCAGGCCGCGGCCCAGACGCCTTCGCTCTTCTGCAGTTCGGTGCCGGTGGCGCCGTCGGCGGACTGCGTGGTGATGTTGGCTGCGGTGTTCATGTTGCGCGCTTCCTCACTTCAGCACGACCCGCGGGTCGGCGACCTTGTAGGCCAGGTCGGTGAGCAGGTTGATGAACATGGTCAGCACGGCCAGATAGATGGTGACGGCCTGGATGACGGGGAAGTCGCTGCGGTTGACGGCCAGCAGCACCTCGCGGCCGATGCCGGGGATGGAGAAGAAGACCTCGATCAGGAAGCTGCCGACAAAGATGCCCGGCAGCAGCAGACCGATGTTGGTGAGGATGGGGATGGTGGCGTTGCGCAGCACGTGGCGGAACAGCACCGTGTTCTCCGTCAGGCCCTTGGCGCGCGCGGTGCGCACGTAGTCCTGCCCGAGTTCATCCAGGAAGAAGCTGCGGTACAGCCGCGTCTGCGGTGCCAGGCTCACCAGCAGTGCCAAAAACACCGGCAGCGGCACGTAGGTGGCGAGGTTGGTCCAGAGGTCGTCGCTCCAGCCCTGCACCGGGAACCAGCCGAGCTGGAAGGCGAACACATACTGGCCCACGATCACGTAGACCAGAAAGCTGATCGACAGCGCCACGGTGGTGATGACGGTGAGCGTGCGGTCGGTCAGGCTGCCGCGCTTGTAGGCCACGTACATGGCGATGGGGATGGCCAGCAGCACCTCGAGGACGAGGATGGGCACCATCACGGTCAGCGTCGCCGGCAGCCGGGTGGCGAACAGGTTGCTCACCGCCTCGTTGGTGGCCCAGCTCTTGCCCCAGTCGAAGGTGACGATCTGCTTGACGAAGAGCCACAGCTGGTACCAGACGGGCTCGTCCAGGCCCAGCTGGGTGCGGATGGCCTTGATCTGCTCGGGGCTGGCGTTCAGACCGCCCAGCACCTCGGCCGGATCGCCGCCGAAGTACTTGAACAGGAAGAAGACCAGCAGCACCACGCCCATCAGCGTGGGCACCATCTGCCAGAGGCGCCGTATCAGGTATGCGGCCATAGGTCGGAATCCCAGGGGTTGCCGAATTCAGCACGCCGCCCGCGCCCCATGGGGCGGGCCCGGCCCGCTGAACAAAGTCCGGGAGTGTAGGGGTGCGCTTCGCTACCGTCGAACGCGAGACCCTGCACTAGACTCGCCGGCTGTTTCCAGCCGCCCGCAGCCGCCCGCGCGAACCGACCCGGCGGCCCGGGCCTCCACCGATGAAATCGATCCTGCTGAATGGCCTCGGCGCCACCGTGCTGTCGTGCCTGCTGGCCCTGCCCATGGCCGGTGCTCAGCCCTCGACCCGCACCTCGGAGGCCGCCGCGCCCCAAAAGGTTGTGCGCCTGGCGCTGAACAACCGCGAGAACAACCTCGACCCGGCCCAGGTGTCCGATGTGATTTCCACGGCCCTGGTGGCGAGCCTGTTCGATGCACCGCTGACCTACGATCCGCTGGCGCGTCCGGCCAAGCTCAAGCCCAACACTGCGGCCTCGCTGCCAGAAGTCAGCGACAACTACACGCGCTTCGTGTTCCGCATCCGGCCGGGCATCTTCTTCCCCGACCACCCGGCCTTCAAGGGAGAGCGCCGCGAGCTCGTGGCCGAGGACTACGTCTACTCGATCAAGCGCTACTACGACCCGGCCTCGCGCAGCCCGACGCTGTTCCACTACGAAAACGCCGGTCTGCTCGGCCTGAGCGAGCTGCGCAAGAAGGCCATCGCCGACAAGAAGCCCTTCGACTACGACACCCCGGTGGAGGGCCTGCGCACGCTGGACCGCTACCGCTTTGAGATCCGCACCGCGCGGCCGGCGCCGCGCCTGCCCTACGTGCTGGCCAGCCCGGCCGTGGCCGGGGCGCTGGCGCGCGAGGTGGTGGAGCTGGACCGCAGCACCATCGGCGAGCGCCCGGTGGGCACGGGGCCTTTCCGCGTGGCCGCCTGGACCCGCGGCGCGCGCATCGTCCTGGACCGCAACCAGAACCAGGAGTGGCGCCGCTACGAGGCCGAGCCCAACCCCGACGATGCCCAGGGGCAGGCGCTGGCGGCCCGCTTGCGAGGCCGCCCGCTGCCCATGCTCGACCGCGTCGAGTTCACCATCGTCGAGGAAGCGCAGCCGCGCTGGCTGAGCTTTCTGAACCGCCAGATCGACGTCATCGAGCTGCCGTCCGAGTTCGTCACCCTCGCCGCGCCCAACGGAAAGGTGGCGCCCAACCTCGGCAAGGACGGCATCCGACTGCACCGCGAGGTGGGCGTGCGCACCTGGTACACCTATTTCGGCATGGAGAACCCGGTCGTGGGCGGCTACGAGCCGCACCAGGTGGCGCTGCGCCGCGCCATCGCGCTGGCGCACGACGTGGAGCGCGAGATCCGGCTGCTGCGGCGCGGCCAGGGCATCCCGCCGCAGACCATCCTGCCGCCGGGCGTTCCGGGATACGACCCGGCGCTGCGCACCGAGATGAGCGAACACTCGCTGCCGCGCGCCAAGGCGCTGCTGGAGCTGTACGGCTACACCGACCGCGACGGCGACGGCTGGCGCGAGCAGCCCGACGGCAGCCCGCTGCTCATCAAGCACCGCACCGAGACCTCGCAGATCAACCGCGAACTGCAGCAGCTGTGGCAAAAGACGCTGACCTCGCTGAATATCCGCGGCGAGTACACCCAGGCCCAGTGGCAGGAGAACCTCAAGGCCAGCCGCGCCGGGCAACTCATGATGTGGAGCACCGGCTGGGTGGCCGCGCTGCCCGATGCCAGCTACTTCACCGATGTGATGTATGGCCCCAACAAGGGCCAGAGCAACCACGCGCGCTTCAACCTCCCCGAGTTCAATGCCTTGCACGAACAGCAGCGCGCCATGCCTGACGGCCCGGAGCGCTTCGCACTCGTGCAAAGGGCCCTGAAGCTGGCGGTGGCCTACATGCCCATCAAGGCGACATCGCACCCGATGCTCAACTGGCTCACGCACCCAGGCGTGGAGGGCTTCGTCCTGCATCCCTTCATCCGGGACTACTGGCGCTACCTCGACGTGGACCCCACTGCCGTCACGCCCTGAGCGCCCCGGAAAAGTTCACCCAAGCCTTGCCATGAAACGCCGCGACACCCTGACCCTGGCCGCTGCCACCGGCATCGGCACGCTGTCCCCAGCCTGGGCACGGGCCACGCCAGAGCGTGCGCGCGTGCTGCGCGGCAGCTTCCCCGTGGCCGAGACCGGCTTCGACCCGGCCCAGGTCTCGGACATCTACTCGCGCATCATCACGGCCAACATCTTCGAGGCGCTGTACGGCTACGACCACCTGGCGCGGCCCGCGAAGATCGTGCCCGTCATCGCCGAGGGCATGCCCGAGGTAGCCGACGAGTGGCGCGAGTACACCGTGCGCATCAAGCCGGGCATCTTCTTTGCCGACGACCCGGCCTTCAAGGGCCCCCAACCAGGAAAGGGGCGCGAGCTGGTGGCGCAGGACTACGTCTACGCCATCCTGCGCTTCGCCGACCCGGCCACCAAGAGCCCGCTGTTCTCAAGCGTGCAGAACTGGGGCCTCGTGGGGCTGGACGAGCGCCGCAAGCAGGCCCTCGACACCAGGAAGCCCTTCGACTACGACACCCCGCTGGAGGGCTTGCGCGCGCTGGATCGCACGACGCTGCGCTTCAAGCTCAAGGAGACGCGGCCGCGCTTCGTCGAGAACCTGTGCGTGGGCGACCTCTGGGGCGCCGTGGCGCGCGAGGTGGTGGAGTTCTACGGCGACAAGATCATGGAGCACCCGGTGGGCACGGGGCCCTTCCGGCTGGGCGCGTGGCGGCGCTCCTCGCGCATCGTGCTGGAGCGCAACCCCACTTACCGCAAGGTGCTGTGGCAGGCCACGCCCGCCGCGGGCGACGCCGAGGGCCAGGCCATCGCCAAGAAGCTCGCCGGCCGCGCGTTGCCGCTGCTGGACCGCGTCGAGATCGACATCATCGAGAGCGCGCAGCCACGCTGGCTGGCCTTCCTGAACGGCCAGCACGACCTGATCGAGCGCATGCCGCCGGAGTTCATCGACATCGCCATGCCCGGCGGCAAGACGGCACCGCACCTGGCCAAGCGCGGTATCCGCGGCGTGCGCACGCTCACTTCCGACATCACCTTCCTGTACTTCAACATGGAAGACCCGGTGGTCGGCGGCCTGGCGCCCGAGCGCGTGGCGCTGCGCCGCGCCATCAGCCTGGCCACCGACACGCAGCGCGAGATCCGCACGCTGCGCAAGGGCATGGCCATCCCGGCAGAAAGTCCCGTGGCGCCGAACCTGACGGGCTACGACCCCGCCTTCAAGAGCGAGATGAGCACCTACGACCCGGCGCGCGCCCGGGCGCTGCTCGACCTCTACGGCTGGACCGACCGCAACGGCGACGGCTGGCGCGAGCAACCCGACGGCAGCCCTCTGGTGCTGCAGATCGCCACCCAGCCCGACCAGACCAGCCGCGACCTCGACGAGCTGCGCCAGAAGAACCTGCAGGCGATCGGCATCCGCGTCGAGTTCAAGCCCGCCAAGTGGCCCGAAAACCTCAAGGCCGGCCGCGCCGGCAAGCTGCAGGTCTGGGCCCTGGCCTCGCTGGCAGTCGTGCCCGACGGCCAGGACATCTTCAGCCGCTACTACGGGCCGCAGAGCGGGCTGCAGAACATTGCGCGCTTCAAGCTGCCCGAGCTCGACCGTGTCTACGACCGGATGTCGCGCCTGCCCGACGGCCCCGAGCGGCTGGCCCTGTTTGAGCAGGCCAAGAAGCTGGCCGTGGCCTACATGCCCTACAAGCTGGGCGTGCACCGCTACGTGGCCGACCTGATGACGGACCGGGTGGCCGGCTACCGGCGCCCGCTGTTCTGGCTGGGCTGGTACCACATGGTCGACGTGCTGCCAGGCGCGGACTCGCCCGCCTGAGCATGGCGGCGCTGCGGCGTCGGCCCTTGCTGCAGGCTGGCCTGGCCGCCACCCTGACGCCCTGGGCCGCAGGTGCACCCGCGCGCACCGGCCCCAAGGTGCTGCGCATGGCCCTGCCCACGGCCGAGGCCGGCTTCGACCCCCCGCGCGTGGGCGACTCGAGTTCGCTCGACGTGCTCGGCGCCATCTTCGAGCCGCCACTCACCTTCGACTACCTCGCGCGGCCGGCCACGCTCAGGCCCCTCACCGCCGTGGCGCTGCCCGAGGTGAGCGAGAACCACACGCGCATCGTCGTCACGCTCAGGCCCGGCATCTTCTTCGCCGACGATCCGGCCTTCGGCGGCAAGCCGCGCGAGCTGGTGGCCCAGGACTACGTCTACAGCATCAAGCGCTTCTACGACCCCGCCATCACCACCGAGCGCCTGTACATCTTCGAGAACGCCAAGCTCCCGGGGCTGTCGGAGCTGCGCCGGGCGGCCAGCGCCGGCAAGATGCCGTTCCCGTACGACGTGGACGTGCCGGGCATACGCGCACTTGACCGCTACCGCTTCGAGATCCGCCTGGGCGAACCCGATCCGCGCTTCGTGCTGCAACTGGCGCGGCCTCAAACCTTTGGCGCCGTGGCGCGCGAAGTGGTGGAGCGCTACGCCGCCGACCCCATGGCCCACCCGGTGGGCACGGGGCCGTTCCGGCTGGCGCAGTGGCGACGCAGCTCGCTCATCGTGCTGGAGCGCAACCCGCGCTTCCGCGGCGTGCGCTTCGAGGGCACGCCCACGCCGGGCGACGCCGAGGCCGCCGCCGTGGCCGCGCACCTGCAGGGCCAGACGCTGCCGCTGCTGGACCGCGTGGAGATCCCGGTGATCGTCGAAGACCAGCCGCGCTGGCTGGCCTTCGAGGGCGGCCAGCTCGATGCCGTGCAGGTGCCCAGCCCGTTCGCGCCGCGCGTGGTGCCGGGTGGCCGGCTCGCACCCTACCTGGCGCAAAAGGGCGTGCAGCTGTCGCGCAGCGTGATGTCGGGCGTGACCTTCAGCTTCTTCAACTGCGAAGACCCCGTGGTCGGCGGCATCACGCCGGCCCAGGTGGCGCTGCGCCGCGCCATCGGCCTGGGCTGCGACAACCCGGCGCTGCTGGCGCACGGCTTCCTGGGCCAGGGCGTGGTGGCGCAGAGCATGGTGGCGCCCTTCAACTCGGGCTACGACCCGAAGCTGGTGTCGGAGGTCGGCCGTCACGCACCGGCTCGTGCCAAGGCGCTGCTCGACCTGTACGGATTCGCCGACCGCGACGGCGACGGCTTCCGCGAGCGCCCCGACGGCTCGCCCTTGAGCATCGAGCTGGCCGGCGCGGCCGACCAACGCTCGCGGCTCTTGGCCGAGGTCTGGCAGCGCCGCATGACCCAGATCGGCCTGCGCTTCACCTTTGCCTTCATGCCTTTCGCCGAGCTCATCCGCCGCACGCTGGCGGGCAGCCTGCAGATGAGCGCCATGAGCTGGAACGACGGCCCGGACGGCGGCTTCTACCTGAGCCTGGCCTACGGCCCCAACGCCGGCCAGAACAACGACGCGCGCTTCAGCCTGCCGGCCTACGACGCGCTGTACCGCCGCCAGCGCGCCCTGCCCGACGGCCCCGAGCGCTGGGCCGCCATGGCCGAGGCCCAGCGCATGATGCTGGCCTACATGCCCTACCTGCCGCACCTGCACCAGGTGATCAACGACGTCAGCCGCCCCTGGGTGCGCGGCTGGCTGAGGCACCCCCTGCAGGAGCTCCGATTTCTTCACGCAGACATCGTGCGATGACCACCCCGCTGCCGGTTCCCCGCCTCACCCGCTACCGCGACTGGCTGGCCGCCGAGCACGGCCTGCAGTTCACCGACTACGAATCGCTCTGGCGCTGGAGCACGACCGAGCTCGACGCCTTCTGGGGCTCGTTGTGGCGCTGGTTCGACATCGAGTCGCCCACGCCGCACACCGCCGTGCTGGCCGACGCGCGCATGCCCGGCGCGGTGTGGTTCCCCGGCGCGCAGCTGAACTTTGCGCGGCAGGTGCTGCGCCACGCCGCGGCGGCGCACGCCGCCGGCCAGCCGGCCGTGGTCTGGCAGTGCGAGCGCATGGCCGAGATCGGGGCGGCCCCGGCCGAGCTGTCCTGGCCCGAGCTGCACCGCCGCGTCGCCGTGTTCGCCACCCGGCTGCGCGCGGCCGGCGTGCAGCGCGGTGACCGCGTCTGCGCCATCCTGCCCAACCGGCCCGAGGCCATCGTGGCCTTCCTGGCCACCGCCAGCCTGGGCGCCATCTGGAGCATCTGCAGCCCCGACATGGGCCCGGTGGCCGTGCTCGACCGCTTCCGCCAGATCGAGCCCGTGGTGCTGGTGGCGGCCGACGGCCAGGTGTGGGGCGGCGTCGCCAACGACCGCCGCGCCCTGCTGCACGAGGTGCTGGCCGGCCTGCCCAGCGTGCGCCATGTCGTCTTCCAGGCCGACGTCGACCCCGGCGCCGACGCGGCGGACTTCGAAGCACCGCGCCGCCGCGCGCACCGCTTTGCCGATTGGACCACCGGTAGCCCGACCGCCGGCTGGGCGCCCGAGTGGCTGCCCTTCGACCATCCGCTGTGGATCGTCTACAGCAGCGGCACCACCGGCCTGCCCAAGCCCATCGTGCACGGCCATGGCGGCGTGATGCTGGAGATGTTGAAGGGCGGCGCGCTGCACAACGATGTCGCGCCCAGCGTCGAGTTCGGGGAGCGCTTCCATTGGTTCAGCAGCACGGGCTGGATCATGTGGAACGCGCAGGTCGGCGCGCTGCTGGGCGGCACCACCGTCTGCCTGTACGACGGCAACCCCGGCGGGCCGGTGGCCGGCAGCGGCCGGCCGGCGGACTGGGGCACGCTGTGGCGCTTTGCCGCGGCGGCCGGCGTCACGTGGTTCGGTGCGGGGGCGGCCTTCTACGCCAGTTGCCTGAAGGCCGGCGTGGTGCCGCAGCACGAGGCCGATCTCTCGCGCATCCGCGCCGTCGGCAGCACCGGCAGCCCGCTGTCGGACGAGGCCTACGCCTGGCTGTGGACGCACATGCCGCGGCCCGGCGGCGCCCATGGCGACGGGCGCATGTGGATCAACCCCATCAGCGGCGGCACCGACTTCGCCGGTGCGTTCGTCGCCGGCAACCGCGAGTTGCCGGTGCACCAGGGGCAGATGCAGTGCCGCAGCCTGGGCGCCGCGGTCGAGGCCTGGAGCGAGGACGGCCAGCCCTTGATCGGCGAGGTGGGCGAACTCGTCTGCACCAAGCCCATCCCCTCGATGCCGCTGTACTTCTGGGGCGATGCCGACGGCCGCCGTTACCACGACAGCTACTTCGACATGTTCCCTGGTGTCTGGCGCCACGGCGACTGGATCCGGCTCGTGCCGCACCCGGAGGACGGCGCCGTGGGCGCGGTGATCTACGGCCGCAGCGACGCCACCATCAACCGCCACGGCATCCGCATGGGCACGGCCGAGCTCTACCGTGCCGTGGAGGCCGAGCCCGAGGTGCTCGACAGCCTGGTGGTGGACCTGGAGTTCCTGGGCCGCGAGAGCTGGATGCCCCTCTTCGTGGTGCTGCGCGAGGGCCTCGTGCTTGACGACGCGCTGACGGTGCGGCTGAAGCAGGGCATCCGCACGGCGCTGTCGGCGCGCCACGTGCCCAACGAGATCGTGCAGGTGGCGGCCATCCCGCGCACGCTGTCCGGCAAGAAGATGGAGCTGCCGGTGAAGAAGCTGCTGCTGGGCGCCGACCCGGCGAAGGTGATGAACCGCGACGCGATGGCCAACGCCGACTGTATCGACGTGTTCGTGGCCTATGCGAAGCGGCTGGGCGCGGGTGGCCTGCCCCGCGGCTGAGGCCGGCGGGTGACGGCGGCTTGCGGCAGCCGGACCATCCCTCGGGCCCGGAGGCAGAGGCGATGTCAGACTGACGGTCAAATGTGATGCCAGAGCCGGCGGTCGCGCACCGTTGAACGCGTGGTTATGTCTTGCGATTCTCTTGGGGCTCCGAGATGATGGCGGACCGCATGCCGCCGGAAGTCAGCAGTTCACGCCGGGTGGACTTTGGGGCGGTACTCGGGCAATCGCATGGCTTCTTTTTGCGAAGCGCTGAGTGTCCCGAGACGCCGTGCTTCACAGCCAGACGCTTCTGCACTGTTGATGTCACCGGCTCCAGTCCAGGCGGCTGTGACGGCCGAACCCGCCGGCGATGATGCAGCGACGGCTACATCGCCGAAGACGCACCATTTCGTGTGCCACCACTGCGGCCACCCGTTGACGGTCCTGCTCACCCTGGCGCGCGGACAAGCCATTCGCGCTCCACCACCCTGTGCTGGCGGGCCATGAGCGTCAAGCGACTCAGCGTTCGAACACCGACACCGGTCACGCGTCTTCGGCACCCGGTGCGCTGCCGCATGCCCCACCCCTCGTGCCGGTGCAATCCAGTGCCCTCGCACATCGGGCACAGCAGACGCAGCACCCGTGCGGGTACGGCCGGACCTGCACCGAGCACCCGTTCAGGCACCTGCGCCACCCATGGCAGCACCAGCACGCACCACCAAATCGCCATAGCCCCATAGGCCGCGATCACCACCTCGGCACTCGCCGCGGTTTCCTCCCCCGAGCTTTGTGGAACACCTGCCCTCAGTCAGTGGCAGTCCAACGCGCTCGTGCAAGCAACGGGCAGGTGCCCCACAAACCTAACCAACATGAGCCGTCGCTCGGGACGGACCGGTTCTCGGCTGTACGTCCCGCTCACGCTCGCCAACCTCGCAGTAGCACGTATGTGCTACGCTTTGTTTACTGACTCAGAGGTGTCCTATGCCGACCACCACCATCCGCATCGAGGAAGATCTCAAGGCACGGATAGCCGCCGCGGCTCATCTTGCAGGCAAGACGTCGCACGCGTTCATTCTTGATGCCATCGCACAGACCGTCGAACAGGTTGAGATCGATGCGGAGTTTCATCGTTTGGCCGACGAGCGCTGGGCCAAGGTGCAGGCCACGGGGAAGACCGTACCGTGGGATGACGCCAAGGTGTATCTCGAGGCGCGAGCGCGGGGAGACAAGGTCCACAAACCCGCGGCGCGCAACTCCAAGCGTTGACAGGCCGTATGCCGCGAATCGAGCTGGCGCCGGAAGTGTTCGACGACTTCGACCGTTTCTTCGACCACCAGACAAAGTTCGGTATCGAGGACACGTCGGAGCGAATCGCCGAAATCAACGAAGCCATTCAAGTTCTCGCGCATAGCCCGCTTATCGGGCGCAAGGCAAAGAGCGGCAAGAGAGAGCTGGTGATCGGACAGGAGTCGCGCGGCCACGTAGCGCTGTACCGCTACGTATCAGACGTCGATACGGTCTTTGTCCTGGCCCTTCGAAGCCAGCGTGAATCCGGGTTCAAGCGATCTCGCTGAGGGACGAATCACGGGATTGGCCTGAACGCCATGGCGGGCCCGGTTGACAGGCCGGAGAGTCTGCTTCCGGGCAGGCGATCGGTGTTGCGCACGTCGAGCGGCGGCAGGGCACGGCGGGGGCCGTGGGCTCCGCCACCAGTGATGCACCGCTTGCTGCACCAGCCTGGGGGCTGTGGGTTTATCCAGGTCACTTGGTGAGCCACCCGGGCGCGAAGATACCTGAGCACCGTCAGGCGGCCGCCGGTCGCCGAAGCGGACCTGATGCCCAGGCCGACCGCCACCCCGGGACAGACACGTGAAGCGCCCACTCATCACAAGGCCCGCCGACGCGCCCGTCGACGGGATTCGGACAGGCCCACACGCCTGTGTCGCCGCATGAAGCTCGACGGCCAAGATCTGCCCGAGGCCGTCGTCGCGGTCTGGCTGGGAGGCATCGACCGGCTGCCACCGGGCGACGTGCGCCTGCTGGCCCACCAGCGGCCCGCGGTGATGAGGGGCTTGCGGCCAGCCGCCATCGACCCCAGGATCGCGCGGGATCGCCTCAAGGCCGAACTGATGCGGTCGCCCGAGCTGCCGGCTGACATCCGGGCCGTGCTTCGGGCGCATGGGCTCGCGTCGCCGCTGCTGGTCGTGCTCTCCGCGGGCGCCCTCGATCGCGTTGCGGCGCCGCTGGCCGCGCTCTTCGGCGTGCCGGAGATCGCCGCGGCCGTGCTGCTCGACGATCGTCGTGCCGTTCGTGACCATGCAGCGTCACGTCTGGCGGGGCGAGTTGCAACCCGGCTGGCGGCGGTCGACCAGGAGGCGACAGCCGCCAGGCTGCTGGCCGACAGTGGACCCTTGTTCAGCCACCAGCGGGAGATCCTGGCGGCGCACGATCGTGCGCGTGCGGCCGCTGTCGACGGCGCGGACGCCCCGCCCGCGGCCCAGCGCCAGGCCGCGGGGCCTGCACCCCGGCCGCCACGCCCGCAGCGCGAGGCCAAACTCGCGGCGGCGCTGCGCGACAAGCGCAAGGAAGCCCTGCGGCTGGCCCGCGAGAACCATGGCCTCCAAGCCTGCCTCGAGCAGGCCATGGTCGGCCCCGCCGCGCGGACCCGCCGAGCCCGGCGAGGCCGAGTGGCTGGCAATGGCCGGGCGACACCCCGCGCTGAGCATCCGCCTGTGGTTCGACGGCCGCGTGGCGGAAGACCGCGCGTTGGCCCCGAACCTGCGCACGCACTTTTCGGGCGGCACCGGTGCCAACCGGGCAAACGGCCAGATGCTGACGTACCTGGCCCATTTGAACGCGTCCGGCAGCGGCGAGGTCCGGGCAGTCGTCACCGCGGATCGGGACGTCGCAGCCTCGGCACAGTCAGCCGGCGCGCCGGCCATGACGCCGCCAGGAACTGGCGGCATGGATGGCATGACAGGCGACTGCCGCATCAGCCCCCACACCCCATCGACAACACCTTTGCAACTCAGGCCAACGCATGCTGATACCTGCCTCGTTCAAGCTCGACCGGCGGCCCTACGGGGTCCATCTCGTGCGCCACACCGCGCCCAAGGGCACCATGGGCAATGTGGTCTACGCGTCCCGTCGCATCGAAATCGCCACGCACAGCGGTCTCACCCAGCGCAGATTCACCCACGCAGAACTGGCAGACACGTTCTGGCACGAGGTGACCCACGCCATCCTCCACGACATGAACCACGCACAGTGGCGCAACGAAAGGTTCGTCTCCGCCTTCGCGGGGCGGCTGACAGAGGTCGTGCTGACGGCCAAGCTGCCGTGAGCCGCGGCGCAGCGGCGTGATCGTCTCGCTGCGGCAGACGTCGGCGCCGCCGACAGGCGCGCTACCCGGCCGCGCGCACGGGCACGCGCGGGGCCACGGCGCACATCAGCTCATAGCCCACGGTGCCGGCCGCATGCGCCACCTCGTCGATGGCCAGCACCGCGCCGCCCGGGCCGCGGCCCCACAGGGTGACGGTGCTGCCGATGCCGGCCTCGGGGCAGGGGCTCAGGTCGACGGCCAGCATGTCCATCGACACCCGGCCCACGGTGCCGGTGCGGCGGCCGTCCACCAGCACCGGCGTGCCCGTGCCGGCGTGGCGCGGGTAGCCGTCGGCGTAGCCGCAGGCGACGATGCCGATGCGCATGGCGCGCTCGGCGGTGTAGCGGCTGCCGTAGCCCACCGTGTGGCCAGCTTGCAGCTGCTGGGTGGCGATGAGCCGGCTGTGCAGCGTCATCGCGGGCTGCAGGTCCCAGTCGGCGATCGTGCGCTCGGGGTAGTCGGGCGCGCTGCCGTAGCTCAGGATGCCGGCACGCACCCAGTCGTTGTGCAGTCCCGGGTGGGCGCCGTGGCGCAGGATGGCGGCGCTGTTGGACAGGCTGCGCTCGCCGGGCAGGTCGGCCGTCACCTCGGCAAAGGCCGCGAGCTGGTGCGCGATGCCGCGGGGCGCGTCGGCGTCGGAGAAGTGCGTCATCAGGCTCACCTCGTCCACCTGCGGCAGCGCGTTCAGCCGCGCCCAGGCGCTGCGATAGGCCTGCGGCGCGAAGCCCAGGCGGTTCATGCCACTGTTCATCTTGAGGAACACGCGGTGCGGCTCGTGCGTCTTGTGCGCGGCCAGCCAGTCGATCTGCTCGCTGCAATGCACCACGTGCCACAGGCCCAGGCGCGAGCACAGCTCCAGGTCGCGCGGCTCGAAGCAGCCCTCCAGCAGCAGCACCGGCCCGCGCCAGCCGCAGGCGCGGATGCGCTCGGCCTCGGCCAGATCGAGCAGCGCAAACCCGTCAGCGGCCTTGAGCCCCTCGAAGGCGCGTTCGATGCCGTGGCCGTAGGCGTTGGCCTTGACCACCGCCCACACCCGCGCGCCCCCGGCATGGCACCGCGCGATGGCCAGGTTGTGGGCCAGCGCGGCCGGGTGCACGAGGGCTTCGATGGGACGGGGCATGGCGTCACGAGGGGGTGGAACCCCCATGCTATAACCCGCGCGTCTCGGGGCCTTGCGACCGGCCTGGCCCGGCGACGACATGGAGACATCGGCGAGAGCCGCCTGCAGTGCGGCGGCGCCAGCGCGGCGCGCGACACGATGAAAAAAGGCTTCTCGACCATCATGTCGGCGCAGTTCTTCAGCTCGCTGGCCGACAACGCCTTGCTCGTCGCCGCGGTGGAGCTGCTGCGCACGGCCCAGGCCCCGACCTGGCAGGTGCCGGCGCTGGCGCCGATGTTCGCGTTCTTCTACGTCGTGCTCGCGCCCTTCGTCGGGGCCTTCGCCGACAGCATCCCCAAGGGCCGGGTGATGTTCATCAGCAACGCGATCAAGATCGTGGGCTGCCTGATGATGCTCTTCGGTTCGCACCCGCTGCTGGCCTATGCGGTGGTGGGCCTGGGCGCGGCGGCCTACTCGCCGGCCAAGTACGGCATCCTGACCGAGCTGCTGCCGCCGTCGCAGCTGGTCAAGGGCAACGGTTGGATCGAGGGCCTGACGGTGGGCTCCATCGTGCTGGGCATCCTGCTGGGCGGGCAGCTCATCGGGCCGCACATCTCGCCGCTGCTGCTGGGCCTGGACCTGCCGCTCGTCGACACCGCCATCGACACCGGCCCGGAGGCCGCCATCTGCGTGATCGTGCTGCTGTACCTGGCGGCCACGGCCTTCAACCTGTACATCCCGCGCACCGGCGCGCCGCTGATCCCGATGGACGGCGTGCTGCATCTGGTGAAGGACTTCTCGCGCTGCAACAGCCGCCTGTGGGCCGACAAGCTGGGCCAGATCTCGCTGGCCACCACCACGCTGCTGTGGGGCATCTTCGGCAACCTGCGGCTCATCGTGTTTGCCTGGGCCGCTGCGGCGCTGGGCTACACCACGGCGCAGGCCTCCAACCTGGCGGGCGTGGTGGTGATCGGGTCGGTGCTCGGCGCCGTGCTGGCCTCGTTCATCACCAAGCTCGACCGTGCCACCCACGTGATCCCGCTGGCCATCGGGGTGGGCTTCCTGATGATCGGGCTGGTCTACATCCACACGCTGGCGCAGGCCGTGCCTTTCCTCATCGTGATGGGCGCGATCTGCGGTTTCCTGATCGTGCCGATGAACGCGCTGCTCCAGCACCGCGGCCACAACCTCATGGGTGCCGGCCGCTCGATCGCGGTGCAGAACTTCAACGAGCAGGCCTGCATCCTGGGCCTGGG
>JAUMBF010000100.1:0-18611 GCA_032115875.1 Rubrivivax sp. | reverse complement strand
CTTGTCGGTACTTTGGTCTCCGCTCACATCGCTGGCGCGATATGAGCGTCGCCCAAGAACCGCCAAGCTCGCTTCGCTCAGGGCCTTACAGGCCCGCTGCCGCGCGCAGCGCGGCCGCCTTGTCGGTACTTTGGTCTCCGCTCACATCGCTGGCGCGATATGAGCGTCGCCCAAGAACCGCCAAGCTCGCTTCGCTCAGGGCCTTACAGGCCCGCTGCCGCGCGCAGCGCGGCCGCCTTGTCGGTACTTTGGTCTCCGCTCACATCGCTGGCGCGATATGAGCGTCGCCCAAGAACCGCCAAGCTCGCTTCGCTCAGGGCCTTACAGGCCCGCTGCCGCGCGCAGCGCGGCCGCCTTGTCGGTTCTTTCCCACGTGAACTCCGGTTCCTCGCGGCCGAAATGCCCGTAGGCCGCGGTCTTTTCGTAGATGGGGCGCAGCAGGTCCAGCATCTGGATGATGCCCTTGGGCCGCAGGTCGAAGTGCTGCTGCACCAGCGCGGCGATCTGCTCGTCGGCGATCTTGCCCGTGCCCTCGGTGTAGACGGTCACGTTCATGGGCTTGGCCACGCCAATGGCGTAGGCCACCTGCACCTGGCACTGCTTGGCCAGGCCGGCGGCCACCACGTTTTTGGCCACGTAGCGCGCGGCGTAGGCGGCCGAGCGGTCCACCTTGGACGGGTCCTTGCCGCTGAAGGCGCCGCCGCCGTGCGGGCAGGCGCCGCCGTAGGTGTCGACGATGATCTTGCGGCCGGTCAGGCCGCAGTCGCCCTGCGGGCCGCCGATGACGAAGCGGCCGGTGGGGTTGACGAGGTAGCGCGTGTCCAGCAGCCACTCCTGGGGCAGCACGGGCTTGATGATCTCCTCGATCACGGCCTCGTAGAAGCTGGCCTTCAGCCGCGTGACCGTCTCGCTCTGGTCGGGGCTGTGCTGGGTGGAGAGCACCACGGTGTCGATGCTGTGCGGCTTGCCGTCCACATAGCGCATCGTCACCTGGCTCTTGGCATCAGGCCGCAGGAAGGGCAGCTTGCCGCTCTTGCGCAGCTCGGCCTGGCGCTCCACCAGACGGTGGGCGTAGTAGATGGGCGCCGGCATCAGCTCGGGCGTCTCGTCGCAGGCGTAGCCGAACATCAGGCCCTGGTCGCCGGCACCGGTGTTGAGGTGGTCGTCCGACGCATGGTCCACGCCCTGCGCGATGTCGTTGCTCTGCTTGTCGTAGCAGACCATGACGGCGCAGCCCTTGTAGTCGATGCCGTACTCGGTGTTGTCGTAGCCGATGCGCTTGATGGTGTCTCGCGCGACCTGGATGTAGTCGACGTGCGCGTTGGTGGTGATCTCGCCGGCCAGCACCACGAGGCCGGTGTTGGTGAGCGTCTCGGCGGCCACGCGGCTGCGCGGGTCCTGCTTGAAGATGGCGTCGAGGATGGCGTCCGAGATCTGGTCGGCCACCTTGTCGGGGTGGCCCTCGGAGACGCTCTCGGAGGTAAAGAGAAAATCGTTCGCCACGCTGGGGCTCCTGTGGATGCAAGGGTTGCTGAACCTGCGTCGTCGCTGTTCAGAGACCTTTCGGAACCCGCGGCGAACGCTTTAGCGGATTTGGTTGGCAGCCCCGGCATCGTGGCCTTCGGCCGCCCTGCGGGGGCCTCGGTATCCTTCGGCCCCGCTGATCGCCCCGCAAGTTGTCCTTTAACTCGGCGATCGGCCGATGATACCGAACGCACCCGTGCCGTCCTTCCTCCTCGCCTGGTTGGCCCGCCGCCGCCTGCGGCATCTGCACGCCGCCGGTGCCGTGCTGGGCTGGGCGGCGTATCTCGCCTCGGGTGTGTACCGGCGCCGGCTGCGGGCCAATGCGGCGCGTGCCGGCCTGGCCGCGGCCGACCGCCGCCGCGCGGTGGCCGAGGCCGGCAAGATGGTGATGGAGCTGCCACGGCTGTGGCTGCGCCCGCACGCGCAGCCGCTGGCCGACCCCGTGGCCTGGCACGGCGCCGGGCAGGTGGACGCCGCACTGGCCCGGGGCCGCGGGCTGATGCTGCTGACCGCGCACCTGGGCAGCTTTGAGGTGGCGGCCCAGGCCTATGCCGAGCGCTGGGGCGCGCAGCAGCCGATGACGGCGCTGTACCGCCCGGCGCGCCAGGCCTGGCTGCGCCAGCTGATGGAGCGCTCGCGCCACCGCCCGGGCCTGCAGGCGGCGCCGGCCAGCCTGGCCGGCGTGCGCCAGTTGCTGCGCGCGCTCAAGGCCGGGCAGACGCTGGGCCTGCTGCCCGACCAGGTGCCGCCCGAGGGCCTGGGCGTGTGGGCCCCGTTCTATGGCGAGCCGGCCTACACCATGACCCTGGCCGCTCGGCTGGCGGCGCAGAGCGGCTGCGCGCTGCTGCTGATCACGGTGCAGCGGCGGCCACAGGGTGGCGGCTACGACATCCACCTCGCGCCGCTGCCCGAGCCGCTGCCGGCGCTGGAGCGCGGCGCAGGCCCCGAGGCCGAGGCCGCCTGGACACGGGCCGCCGCCACGGTGCTGAACCGTGCCCTGCAGTGGCAGATCGGCCGGCTGCCGAGCCAGTACCTGTGGGGCTACCACCGCTACAAGCAGCCGCGCCAGCCCGAGGCCGCGACATGATCGAGAACCTCGCCGCGCGGGCCGTGCTGCTGCTGGTGTGGCTGCTGAGCGCGCTGCCGCTGGCGCTGCAGGCGGCCATCGGGCGCGGCGTGGGCGCCCTCATGCACGCGCTGGCCGGCGAGCGGCGGCGCGTGGCACGGGCCAACGTGGCGCTGTGCCTGCCCGGGCTCGACACCGCCGCGCGCGAGGCGCTGGTGCGCGAGCACTTCGCGCTCGTCGGCCGCAGCCTGCTCGAACGCGGCTTGCTGTGGCATGCCTCGGAGGCGCGCCTGAGGCGGCTGGTGCACGTCGAGGGTGACGTGGGATTTGCCGAGCGCCACCACGGGCCGGTGATGTGGCTGGTGCCGCACTTCCTGGGGCTGGAGGTGGCCGGCGCCGCGACGCAGCTGTTCCAGCGGCGCCTGGTCTTGGACGTGTACACGCCGCAGAGCGTGGCCGTGTTCGACGCCGCGCTGCTGAAGGGCCGCGGCCGCTTCGGGCGCGCCGACTTTCTGCGGCGCGGGGACGGCGCGCGCGCCATCGTGCGCGCCGTCCGCAGCGGCCGGGTGTTCTTCAACGCCCCCGACATGGACTTCGGCCTGCGCGACGCCGCCTTCGTGCCCTTCTTCGGCCAGCCGGCAGCCACGCTCCTGGCGCCCAGCCGGCTGGCGCGCAGCCTGGGCATGGTGGTGCAGCCCATCGTGGCCGAGATCCTGCCGGGCGGGCAGGGCTACCGCGTCGTCTTCGGGCCACCCTGGACCGACTGGCCCACCGACGACCCCGAGGCCGACGCCGCGCGCATGAACGCCTTCATCGAGGCGCAGATCCTGCAGCGCCCGGCGCAGTACCTGTGGCTGCACAAGCGCTTCAAGGTACGGCCGCCAGGGGCGCCGCCGGTGTACTGACGGGCCGCGCACGCATCCCGCGGCCCGGCCCGCCAGCCGCGCCAGATAATCCCGCCCACCATGGCGACGCAGCGGCTGGCCTTCTCCAAGATGCACGGCGCGGGCAACGACTTCGTCGTGCTCGACGCCACGCGCGCGCCGCTGGCACTGAGCCGCGAGCAGCTCCGCCGCCTGGGTGACCGCCGCTTCGGCGTCGGGGCCGACCAGATCCTCGCCGTCGAGGCCGCCGATGCGGCCACCCCGCCGGGCGTCGACTTCCGCTACCGCATCTTCAACGGCGCCAGCGGCGAGGAGGTCGAGCACTGCGGCAACGGCGCGCGCTGCTTCCTGCGCTTCGTGCACGCGCGCGGGCTCACCCAGGCGCGCCGGGTGCGCGTGGCCACCGTCAACCGCGTGCTCGAACTGGTGCTCGAGGACGACGGCCGCGTCACGGTCGACATGGGCCGGCCGGTGTTTGCGCACGAGGTGCTGAATTTCGATGCGCGCGACCTGGTGCCGCAGCCCGAGGGTGGCGGTGAGCGCTGGCCGCTCGAAGGCGTGGAGCCCTGGCGCTGGGCGGTGGTGTCGATGGGCAACCCGCACGCCGTGACGCGCGTGGACGACGTGGACACGGCGCCCGTGGCCGTCCTGGGCCCGCGGGTCGAGACACACCGGCGCTTCCCGCAGGGGGTGAACGTCGGCTTCCTGCAGGTGCTGTCGCGCACCCACGTGCGGCTGCGCGTGCACGAACGCCAGGCCGGCGAGACGCTTTCTTGCGGCACCGGCGCCTGCGCTGCCGTGGTGGCCGGCTTGCGCCTGGGCTGGCTCGACGGCGACGTCGAGGTGCACACGCGCGGCGGCGATCTGCGCATCCGCTGGGCCGGTGGCCTGGACGCCTCTGTCTTCATGACCGGCCCTGCCGAGACCGTCTACCAAGGAGAGATCGAACTGTGACGTCCACTCCCGCCCCGCTGGCTGGCATCACCGAAGCCGACATCGCCCACTACCTGTCCAACAACCCGGCGTTCTTCGAGCGCCACGCCGAGCTGATGGCCAGCATCACCCTGACCAGCCCGCACGGCCAGCGCGCGGTGTCGCTCCAGGAGCGGCAGATGGAGATGCTGCGCGAGCGCATCAAGGGCCTGGAGATGCGCATGGTGGAGATGATCCGCCACGGGCAGGAGAACCTGGCCATCGCCGACCGCATCCACCGCACCACGCGCCGGCTGCTGCTGACCACCGACGCCGCGCTGCTGCCGGCGCGGCTGGTGCAGACGCTCAAGCACGAGTTCCTCATCCCGCAGGCCGCCATCCGGCTGTGGGGCGTGGCGCCCGAGCACGCGGCCGAGCCCTGGGCCCAGGGCACGGGCGACGACGCCCGGGCCTTCGCGGCCAGCCTGTCGCAGCCCTACTGCGGTGCCAACGGCGGCCTGGAGCCGGCGGCCTGGCTGGACGACGGCACTCCGGTGGCATCGCTGGCGATGCTGCCGCTGCGCCAGGGCCACGGCGAGCAGCAAAGCTGCTTCGGCCTGCTGGTGCTGGGCTCGCCCGACCCCGCGCGCTACACCGCCGACATGGGCACCGACTTCCTGGCCCGCATCGCCGAGGTGGCCAGCGCGGCGCTGTCGCGGCTGCGCGCGCCGGCCACGCTCTGACACCCGGCGCCCGGATGGCCACGCCGGCAATGCCCGCGCTGCAGGCCTTCTTGCAGCACCTGGCGGTGGAGCGCCGGCTGGCGGGCCGCACGCTGGCCATGTACGCGGAGGCGCTGGTGCGCCTGGAGCGCTACGCCGCCGATGCCGGGGTGGCGCTGGAGCGCGCCGCGCCGCACCACCTGCGCGGCTTCGTGGTGCAGCTGCGCGGCCTGGGCCTGGCGCCGCGCAGCATCGCCATCGCGCTGGCGGCCTGGCGCGGCCTGTACCGCTGGTGGGGCCGGCAGGGCGTGGTGGCGGCCAACCCGGTCGACGGCCTGCGCCCGCCCAAGGGCCCGAAGCCGCTGCCCAAGGCCCTGAGCGTGCAACAGGCGGTGGCGCTGGCCGCCCACCCGGGCATGGCCGGCGACGGCCCGCTGGCAGCCGCGCTGGCCGCGCGCGACCACGCCATCGGTGAGCTGCTCTACGGCGCCGGCCTGCGCATCGGCGAGCTGCTCGGGCTGGACGTGCAGGGCGGCCCCGCCGCCGCCGGCTGGGTGGACCTGGCCGATGCCACCGCCCATGTGCTGGGCAAGGGCGCCCGGCGCCGCAGCGTGCCGGTGGGCAGCGCGGCACTGGTGGCCTTGCGCGCCTGGCTCGGGCAGCGCCCGGCCCTGGCCGCGGCGGGCGAGCCGGCCTTGTTCGTCAGCCGGCGCGGCACGCGGCTGAGCCCCAACCAGCTGCGCCTGCGCCTGGCGCGCCAGGCCCAGGCCGCAGGCGTGCCCACCAAGGTGCACCCGCATATGCTGCGCCACAGCTACGCCAGCCACCTGCTGCAAAGCAGCGGCGACCTGCGCGCCGTGCAGGAGCTGCTGGGCCACGCGAGCATCAGCACGACGCAGGTCTACACCAAGCTCGACTTCCAGCACCTGGCGCAGGTGTACGACGCGGCGCACCCGCGCGCCAAGGCCAAGAAGGGCTGATCAGGCCGGCGCGTCGCAGAGCCGCTCGCGCATCAAAGCCCGCAGGGTCTGCAGCCCCGGCGGCTCGGTGCGGCGGCGCAGCGTGACGAGGCCGAAGCGCGCCGTGGCCTTCAGCTCGGGCGCCACGCGCAGCTCGACGAGGTCGGGCGCGGCGGCGCGGATGGCCAGCAGCACGGCGTCGCTGCGGCGCGCCACCTCCACCAGGCTGGGCAGCTCGTCGCAGCGCAGCGTCACGAGCACATCGGGGTGGGCCTGCGGGCCGTAGCGCTCGACCAGCACGCGCGACACTTCGTCCGACAGCGGCGTGCTGGCCACCGGGTACTGGCGGAGCAGGGCCAGGTCGGCCGGCGCGCGCCGACGCGCCAGCGGGTGGCCGCGCCGCACCAGGAAGGCGCCGCGCATCTCGTGCAGCTCGCGCGTGTCGAGGTCGGGCGCGGGGCGCAGCGAACGCGCGTCCACCACCAGTGCGTCGAGTTTGCGTTCGCGCAGCGCCTGCACCAGCTGCTCGGTGGCGGCGCGCGCCACCTGCAGCTGCAGCCGCGGGTGCTGCAGCGCGCACTGCAACAGCAGCGGCGTCATCAGCATCGAGCCCGGGCCGGAACCCAGGCCTACGCGCAACGTCCCCTCATCACCGCTGCGGCCGGCTGCCGGGGCCAGGCGCCGTGCGCGATCGCGCAGGTCGTCGGCGGCCAGCATGAGTTCGCTGGCGCGCTCGGCCATCTCGCGGCCAAAGGGCGTGAGCTCGCTGCGGCGGCCGATGCGGTCGAACAGGCGCTGTCCCCACTCGGACTCGAGCGCGCCGATGCTGCGGCTGAGCGCGGGCTGCGTGATGAACAGCGCCGCCGCCGAGCGGCTGAACGAGCCCGTGCGGGCCAGCGAGAGCAGGTGGCGCAGCTGCACGAGCGTCATCGGTGAAGCCTCTCAATGCATGAGTTCGAATCATCGTAAATCAAAGAACAATGCATTGGACGCACTGCCGCGCGCGGCCGACAGTTCGCTCCGAGGTCCCCACCCGCACGCGCCGCCTCAGCGCCAACGACACCGGAGTGCCCGCCATGCAGCTGCCTCGCCCCCTGCTTCCGCTTCGTCGCCTGTTCGCGCTTGCCGGCCTGCTGGCCGCAGCCACCGCCGCCCTGGCCCACGGCTCTTCGCTCAAGCCCGTGAACCTGATGGTTCCGTACCCGGCCGGCGGCCCGTCGGACGCCATCGCCCGCATCCTCAACACCCCGCTGGGCCAGGCCTTGGGCCAGCAGGTGCTGGTGGAGAACCTCGGCGGCGTGGCCGGCGCGCTCGGGGCGCAGAAGGTGCTCAGCGCGCCCGCCGACGGCCAGACCATCTTCCAGGGCTCGCCCAACGAGGTGATCCTCTCGCCGATGGCCAACGCGGCCGTCAAGCTCAAGGCCGAGGACTTCCGCCTCGTGCACCCGGTGGCCGATGCGGTGATGGTGTTCGTCACCCGCAAGGACCTCGGCGTCAACAGCGTCGACGAGCTGATCGCGCTGGCGCGCCGCTCGGCCGACCGGCCGCTGACCTACGGCAGCGTGGGCATGGGCTCGCTGTACCACCTGATCCTGGAGCAGGCGCAGGCGCAGACCGGCATCAAGCTGGCGCACGTGCCCTACAAGGGCAACGCCCCGCTGCTGCAGGACATCGCGGGCGGCCAGGTGGACTTCGCCGTGCTCGTGTACAGCGCGGGCATGGGCGCGCTGGCCGAGCAGGGCCGGCTGCGCGTGATCGGCCAGCTCGGCGCGCAGCGCTCGGAGCTGCTGAAGAACGTGCCCACGGCCAGCGAGGGCCGGGAGCTGAAGAACTTCGCGTTCAAGATCCGGACCGGCTTCATGGTGCCCCGCAACACCCCCGAGCCCGTGGTGCAGCGCCTGCACGCCGCCATCGGCCGCGCGCTGCAAGACCCCGGCGTGCGCGCGCAGCTGGCCGCGCAGACGCAGGCTGCCGCGTCGCCGATGAGCCTGGCCGAGTCGGCCGCGTTCTTCGAGGCCGAGACGGCGCGCTACCGCGCCATCGCGCGGCAGATCAACCTGCAGCCGCAGTGAGCCCCCGCGCCGCACGCCGCAGCCTGCCGTGACCTACCTGGCCGCGCTGCCGATCCAGGAACAGCCGGCCGAGGCCGGCCGCCGCGTGCTGCGGCATGGCGCCGTGGCGCTGGAGCTGCTGGGCCCCAACCGCGTGACGCTGCAGGGCCCGCCGCTGACCGGCAGCGAGGGCTTTGCCTTCATGCTGGAGCAGCGGCCGGGCTCCTGCCTGCTGATCGGCAACGGCGACGGCCTGCTCTCGTGCATGGTGCACCACCCCGGCTTCGACTTCAACGACGACAACATCGCCGTCGGCAGCGCCTTCCGGGTGCGGCTCGCGCAGCGTTTCCTCACCGCATCGGAGCCCCTGTCATGAACGTGATCGTGCTCGGCGCCGGCCTGCTCGGCGTCACCTCGGCCTACTACCTGCGCCAGCTGGGCCACGACGTGACCGTGGTCGACCGCCAGGCCACGCCGGCCGCCGAAACCAGTTTCGCCAACGGCGGCCAGATCTCGGTGAGCCACGCCGAGCCCTGGGCCAACCCGGGCGCGCCGCTGAAGCTGCTGCAGTGGCTGGGGCGCGAGGACGCGCCGCTGCTGTTCCGCCTGCGCGCCGACATGCGGCAGTGGCTGTGGGGCCTGCAGTTCCTGCGCGAGTGCACGCCCGCGCGCACGCGCCACAATATCGAGCAGATCGTGCGCCTGGGCACCTACAGCCGCAGCATGCTGCAGGCGCTGCGCGCCGAGCGCGGCCTGGCCTACGACCAGCGCACGCAGGGCATCCTGCACTTCTACACGAACCCCCTGGAGTTCGAGGCCGCCGAGGCCCCCGCCGCGCAGATGCGCGCGCTGGGCTGCGACCGCCGCGTCATCAGCGCCGACGAGGCCGTGGCGCTGGAGCCGGCGCTGCGCCACATCCGCCCGCAGCTGGCCGGCGCCACCTACACCGCCGAAGACGAATCGGGCGACGCCAACCGCTTTGCGCGCGCGCTGGTGCAACGCTGCATCGAAGACGGCGTGCAGTTCCGCATGAGCCACACAGTGACGGCGCTGCGCACGGCCGGCGGCGCCATCGACCACGTCGAGGCCACCGACAGCGAGGGCCGCTTCCAGCGCCTGCGCGCCGACGCCTACCTGCTGGCCATGGGCAGCCTGAGCCCGATGCTGGCGGCGCCGCTGCGCATCCGGCTGCCCATCTACCCGGCCAAGGGCTACTCGGTGACCATGCCGGTCAAGGACGAAGCGCTGGCGCACCAGGTGTCGCTGACCGACGACGAGTACAAGCTGGTGTTCTCGCGGCTCACGACGCCGGCCACGGCGTCGTCGCCCCGGGTCGACCGGTTGCGCATCGCCGGCACGGCCGAGTTCAACGGCCACGACCGCGACTTGAACCGCGTGCGCTGCGAGGCCATCGTCCAGCGCGTGGAGCAGCTGTTCCCCGGCGCGGGCGACACCGCCCAGGCGCAGTTCTGGACCGGCCTGCGCCCGGCCACTCCCAGCAACGTGCCCATCATCGGCCGCTCGAAGCTGCCCAACCTGTTCCTCAACACCGGCCACGGCACGCTGGGCTGGACGCACGCCTGCGGCTCGGGCAAGAGCATCGCGCGCATCGTCAGCGGCCTGGTGCCCGAGGTGGACTTCGCGTTCACGGGCGAGCTGCCGGCGCGGCGGCCGATGATTCAGGGCGCGATGCGGCCGACCTGAGCGGCGGCCTCGGCCAGGCGCGCTTGCAGCGCCGCCAGCGCGGGCGCGAAAGCGGCCGACAGCTGCCCGGCCCGCGCCGCAGCTTCAAGACGCGCGAGCCACTCGCGCGCCAGCGCCAGCGCCGGGTGCCAGGTGGCCAGCGGCACGCAGGCCGGCAGCTGCAGCGGCGGCAGCGCATCGCGCATCGCGCCGGCCGCGGTGGGGGCCAGTGCCATCGGCAGCATGTCGTAGGCCGGGGCCAGCGCGCAGGGCTGGCCCGGGGCGCTGAAGAACGACAGGTTGCCCATGTGCATGTCGGTGTTGGCGATGAGCACGCCGAAGGCGTAGAGCCGCTCCACCACCGGCACGGCCCCCGGTTCCACCAGGCGCTGCGCCACGAGCGCGCGCACGGCCAGCGGCCAGGGCGCGCTGCGGTCGCCGGTGAACCCGTCGTCCAGGCTGCCCAGCGAGTGCAGCGCGCGGCGACCCAGGGCGCCCACGCGGTCGAAGCGATCGAGCTGCAGGAAGCGCTGCCCGGCGTGGTCAAGCAGCTCGGTGCGCGCCGCTGCCAGGCCGCCCTCGTGCAGCACCTGCAGTGCCAGGTGCTCGGCCAGCAGCAGGTCGCGCCAGCGTGTGGTCAGCGCGTTGGCCTCGGGCAGGCTGAACTTCACCAGCACGTGCGCCGCGCCGGTGGCCAGCTCGGCGAAGGCGGTGAACTTGGGCTGCTCGCCGCCGGCCGAGGAGCCCGGCACGTCGCCGGCCAGGGCCTGCGCTGCACGCTGCACAAACACCGCGCCGCGCTGCCGGCGCGGCACGGGCTCGGGCGGCGGCAGCGCCAGGAACTGCTCGCGCGCCACATCGCCCACCAGCAGGTTGCCCACCGCGTCGTGCCCCTGCGCGGCCAGCGCGCGCAGCACCTGGCGGTCAGACCAGGCGTTGACGTCGGTGGGCAGCCCCAGCACCGCGGCGTGGCGCTGCGCGAAGGCGCGGCCGAGAAAGCCCTGCGGCCGCAGGTCGGCCAGCCACCAGGGCAGGCCGTCGCTCGTGCGCAGCGTGCCGTCGGCCCCCACCACGGCGAAGCCGGCCGGGCGCAGGGGCAGCAGTTCGCCCAGCTCGTGCAGGCGGCCGGCTTCGCAGACGCGGCGCAGAGGCAGCCGCGGCAGCTCGGGCCATGAATCACGGAGTGAATAGAAAGAGGCCCGCCCGGCGCCCAGGCGCACGAGCTCGTCGCCGAGCGCGGCCAGCACGCGTGACACGGTGGGCTGGCTCAGCCCAAGCTGCTGCTGCAACGCGCGGCTGCTCTGCGGGCCGCGGCTCAGGAGCTGGCGGACGGCGGCTTCGTGGGCAGACGGTGACAGCATTCATGAATTACAACATGAATAGATAAAAGGAACTTGTCGCGCCCGGTGCCCGGCGCTGCAGAGGGTCGATGCCGCAGCGCCCGATCAGCCCGACCCGCTGCCCGCGCGCCGGCCGCACCGCCGACAATGGCGCCCATGAAAGCCATCCGCCTGCACGAGGGCCGCGAGCGCAGCCTGCTCAAGCGCCACCCCTGGGTCTTCGACGGTGCCGTGGCGCGCGGCCGCGCCGATGCGGGTGAGACCGTGCGCGTGGAGGCCGCCGACGGCCGCTTCCTGGCCTGGGGTGCCTACAGCCCCGCCAGCCGCATCCGCGTGCGCTGCTGGAGCTTCGACGAGGGCGAGCGCGTCGACGCCGGCCTGTTCGCGCGCCGCATCGCCCGCGCCGTGGCGTTGCGCCAGCGCCTGGCGGTGGCCAGCAGCGGCGTTCGTCTGGTGCACGGCGAGGCCGACGGCCTGCCCGGCCTGGTGGTGGACCGTTACGGCCAGGGGCAAGGCGACGACCTGCTGGTGGCCCAGTTCGGCAGTGCGGGCGTGGAGCGCTGGAAGGCCGCCATCGCCGACGCGCTGCTGCAGGCCACCGGCTGCACGCGTCTTTACGAGCGCAGCGACGCCAGCGTGCGCGAGCTCGAGGGCCTGCCGCCCGTGACCGGCTGGCTGCGGGGCGGCGAGATCCGGGGCGGCGATACCGCCGCCACGATCACCGAGCACGGCTGGCGCCTGACGCTGGACGTGGCCGAGGGCCACAAGACCGGCTTCTACCTCGACCAGCGCGACAACCGCGGCCTGCTGGCGCGCTGGGTGCGGCACTTCGGCCTGCAGCGCGTGCTCAACACCTACTGCTACACCGGCGGCTTCACGGTGGCGGCGCTGGCCGGCGGCGCACGCGAGGTGGTGAGCGTGGACAGCTCCGGCCCGGCCCTGGCGCGCGTGCAGCAGCACGTGGCGATGAACACCCGAGCGTGCGGTGACGGCCAGGCCGCCAGCCGCGTGGTCGAGGCGGACGTGCCGGCCTTCCTGAAGCAGGCCCTGCGCGACGGCGAACGCTTCGACGCCATCGTGCTGGACCCGCCCAAGTTCGCGCCCACCGCCGCGCACGCCGAGCGCGCGGCGCGCGCCTACAAGCACATCAACCTGCTGGCCTTGCAGCTGCTGGCGCCGGGCGGCCTGCTGCTCACCTTCAGCTGCAGCGGCGGCGTCAGCGCCGACCTGTTCCACAAGATCGTGGCCGGCGCGGCACTGGATGCGGGCGTGGACGGCGCCATCCTGCAGCGCCTCGAAGGCGCCAGCGACCACCCGACGACGATGACCTTTCCCGAGGGCGAGTACCTCAAGGGCCTGGCGGTGCTGAAGCAGGCGTGAGCGCCTGTGGCGCATCGGCCCCGAGCCGCGCGCGCAGCGCCTGCTCGAGCCGGTTCCACACATAGCGCATCGAGGCCGAGCGCCGCAGTTCGGGGTGGGCGCACAGCCACACCTCCTGCGGCAGGCCGAACTGGCTGGCCAGCACGCGCCGCAGGCCCGGCATGCCGGCGGCCACGTCGGCCAGGTAGACGCCCAGCGCGTGGCCCGTCTGCACGGCGGCCTGGCGCGCCAGGATGGCGTCGGTGCGCAGCCGAAACCGCACCGGCCTGGGCGGCGGTGTGCCGCGGAACATCGGCACGATCGGCGCGGTCTCGCGGTCGAAGCCGGCCACGAAGGCGCCTTCGGGCATGTCGAAGCCCTGCGGCAGGCCGTGGCGCGCGATGTAGGACTCGTGCGCGTACAGGCCCAGCTCGGTGCGGCCCACGCAGACGGCGATCACGTCGTCCTGCTCGGGGCGGAAGAAGCGCACCGCGATGTCGGCGTCGCGGCGCAGCAGGTTCTCGCTGCGGTTGGACACCGACAGCTCGATCTCCAGCTCCGGCTGCTCGGCCAGCCACTGCGCCACCCAGGGCGCCACCACGTGCGTGGCGTAGACCTCCGAGACGGCGATGCGCACCGTGCCCACCAGCACCTCTCGCGCATCAGCGAACAGGTGCGCCGCCTGCACCGTGGCCAGCTTCATCGGCGCCACGGCCTCGTGCAGGGCATGGGCGCGCTGCGTGGGCTTGAGCTTGCCGGGCAGCCGCACGAACAGCGCCTCGCCCAACGCGCCCTCGAGCTCGCGGATGTGGCGGCCGACGCTGGGCTGCGTGGTGGCCAGGCGGCGCGCCGCCTCGGTGAGCGTGCCGGCCTCGTAGACGGCGATGAACGAGCGCAGCAGGTTCCAGTCGTCCAGCTGCGGCCCGGCCGGCGGGGCCGGGCGCGTGGTGTCGCTGGGGCGGGCACGGTCGGGCATCGGGGCAGTGTCGCATGGCCCCCGGCCCGGCCGCGGGTGGGGGTGGCCCCACACGCTCAGGTGCGCAGCATCGTGGCCAGCTCGCGGCGCGGCGTGGGGCCGGCGGGCGCGGCGGCGTAGCCCACGCGCGCCAGCATCTGCACGGCGCCCTGGGCCGGGTCGACCCCGAGCGCGCGGTGCACGGCAGCGTAAGGGCCGCGCATGGCGTTGAACTCCTGCAGCGCCTGCGACAGCGGGTGCATGTCCACGCCCGCGGCGGTGGCCTGCAGGTGCTGGCGCACATAGGCGCGGCCGGCCTGCACCTGCTGAGCGCGCGCGTGCCCCGGGCTGGCCAGCCACAGGAAGCCGCTGCCGGTTTCGAAGGGCTGCCAGCGGTCCATGACGCGCTGCAGGCTGGTCTGGCCGCGCTGCGGCACCTCCATGGGGTCGAACAGGCCGGTGGCGTGCAGCACGCGGATCATGGGGCTCGACAGGCTGATGCCGTCGCGATGGCGGGCGATGGCATCGGGGCCGATGCGCATGAGCCGGGCTGACTCCAGCCAGGTGGCCGGCGTCGTGCACTCGATCTCGTAGGCCTCCCGCGCAAGGCGGCGCAGCGCCGCCAGCTCGGCCGGCGCCGTCACCAGGCCGGCCTGCAGGCCGTGGCGCCGGGCGGTCTCGATCCAGGCCGCACCGAGTGCGTCGGGCAGGGGCCGTCCGTCGGCATAGGCCGTCTTGGCGCTGTGGCGGCGGGTGATGCTGGCAAACAAGGGGTCGGGCGCCGCCGAGCCGGCACTGCCCACCGTGAGCGTGGCCACCACCGTGCCGGCGGGCAGGCTGCGCGGCGCCGGGGCGCCCTGCGGAAACAGCGCCACGTTCACCGCATGGCCGCGCTCGGCCGCGGCGATGACGGCCAGCTCGATGAAGGCGCCGCAGCCGATGAGGATCTGGCGGCCGAAGGGATCGGTCTCGGGCAGCAGCCGCTCGCCGTCGCACAGCAGGTGGATGCGGCCGGGCTCGCGCAGGTCGGCGATCCAGGGCTGGCGGTTGTGCGGGTTGGGCGCCAGCAGCGCGTGGGCCAGCATGGAGCGGCGCAGATCGGTCTCGGTGGCGGCCGACTGCCAGGCTTGCACGGCGACATCGGGCAGGCCGCCGGCACAGCCGGTGCTGCCGATGCCGGCGGCGAACACGGCGCCGCCGCCGAGCAATCGGATGAAGCCGCGGCGGCTGGGCGCAGGGGCGGTGGGGTTCATGGCAGATCCTTCGAAGCAGCGGTGCCGCCATGCTGGGCCGCGCTGCGCAGGGCGGCCAGACGCGCGCGGGCATGCCAGCCATGCAAGACTGCATGGCCGCTCTGCGACGGCCGGGGCCGCACCTCAGTGCCTGGGTGCCGGCAGCTTGAGCCGGGGCTCGAATTTGGCACGCTTGATGGCGAAGTAGGCCCTCACGTTGCGCACGTTGGCGTCCTGGGTGAACAGGCGCTGCGCGAGCGCCTGGTAGCCCGCCATGTCGGCGCAGTGCACCACGAGCACGAAGTCCGGGCCGGGCGAGACGCGCCAGAGCTGCTGCACCTCGTCATCCACGGCGATGCGCTGCTCGAAGGCATCGAGGTGCTCGGCACCCTGGCGGTCGAGCGTGATCTCCACCAGTGCCGTCAGCCCGTGGCCCAGGCGGTCGGGGTTGAGCAGCGCCACGCGGCGCTCGATGAGCCCGGCCTCCACCAGCCGCCGCACCCGCCGCAACGCCGTGGCCGGGCTGGTGTGGGCGGCGGCGGCCAGATCCTGGTTGGACAACGAGGCGTCGGTCTGCAGCAGGTCGAGCAATCGGCGGTCGGTGGCGTCGAGATCCATGCGCCAATCATTTCATGCTGGATTTGACAATGCAACAAATCAGCATCCATAGAGAAAAGTGCAATTAAAGATCGCCAATAGCATCAACAAGCAAGCCAATTTTATGCTGTTGTCCCTAGCATCGCCGCTTTCCGATCCAAAGAGGGCTGTCCATGTGCGGCATCGTCGGCGCGGTCAGCACGCGCAACATCGTTCCGATCCTGATCGAGGGCCTGAAGCGGCTGGAGTACCGCGGCTACGACAGCTGCGGCGTGGCCGTGCACCAGGGCGGCGAGCTGCGGCGCGCGCGCAGCACCCACCGCGTGGCCGAGCTCGAGGCCGGCGTGGCGGCCGACGGCATCAGCGCCGGCACCGGCATCGCGCACACGCGCTGGGCCACGCACGGCGCGCCGGCCGTGCACAACGCGCACCCCCACTTCAGCCCGGGCCCGCATGCCCAAGAGGCGGCCAGCGGCAAGGTGGCGCTGGTGCACAACGGCATCATCGAGAACCACGACGAGCTGCGCCGCGAACTGCAAGGCAAGGGCTACGTCTTCACCAGCCAGACCGACACCGAGGTCATCGCGCACCTCGTGCACAGCCTGTACGACGGCGACCTGCTCGACGCCGTGCAGCGCGCGCTGCCGCGCCTGAAGGGCGCCTATGCCATCGCCGTTTTCTGCCGCGACGAGCCGCACCGCGTGGTGGGCGCGCGCGAGGGCAGCCCGCTGGTGGTGGGCATCGGCCAGGCGCAGCAGGGCGAGAACTTCGTGGCCAGCGACGCCATGGCGCTGGCCGGCGTCACCAACCAGATCGTCTACCTGGAAGAAGGCGACGTGGTCGACCTGCAGATGGGCAAGGTCTGGATCAGCCGGCTGGATGCGGCCGGCCAGCGCTACACGGCCGTCGAGCGCCCCGTGCGCACCGTGCACGCCCACAGCGGCGCCGCCGAACTGGGCCCTTACCGGCACTACATGCAAAAGGAGATCTTCGAGCAGCCCAAGGCCATCGCCGACACGCTGGACGGCGTGGGCGGCCTGGCCCCCAGCCTGTTCGGCGCCGAGGCCGCGGCGGTGTTCGACGGCGTCGAGCGCGTGCTCATCCTGGCCTGCGGCACCAGCTACTACGCGGGCAGCACGGCGCGCGATTGGCTGGAGGCCATCGCCGGCCTGCCCACCACGGTGGAGATCGCCAGCGAGTACCGCTACCGCGAGAGCGTGCCCGACCCCGCCACGCTGGTGGTGGCCATCAGCCAAAGCGGCGAGACGGCCGACACGTTGGCTGCGCTGAAACACGCGCGCGGCCTGGGCATGGCGCGCACGCTGACCATCTGCAACGTGGCCACCAGCGCCATGGTGCGCGAGTGCCGGCTGGCCTTCATCACGCGCGCGGGGGTCGAGATCGGCGTGGCCAGCACCAAGGCCTTCACCACGCAGCTGGTGGCGCTGTACCTGCTGGCGCTGGTGCTGGCCAAGCAGCGCCGCCGTCTGCCGGCCGAAGCCGAGGCGGCGGCCATGGCCAACCTGCGCCATCTGCCGGCAGCGCTGGCCAAGGTGCTGGCGCTGGAGCCGCAGGTGATGGCCTGGGCCGAGGCCTTTGTGCCCAAGCAACACGCGTTGTTCCTGGGGCGCGGGCGGCACTACCCGATTGCGCTGGAGGGCGCGCTCAAGCTCAAGGAGATCAGCTACATCCACGCCGAGGCCTACCCGGCCGGCGAGCTCAAGCACGGCCCGCTGGCCCTGGTGGACGCCGAGATGCCCGTGGTCACCGTGGCGCCGGCCGACGACCTGCTGGAAAAGCTCAAGAGCAACATGCAGGAGGTGCGCGCCCGGGGCGGCCAGCTCTACGTGTGCGCCGACGCCGACACCCACATCGAGCCCGAGCCCGGCGTTCACGTGATCCGCCTGCCCGAGCACTACGGTGCGCTCAGCCCCATCCTGCACGTCGTGCCGCTGCAGCTGCTGGCGTACCACACCGCCTGCGCGCGCGGCACGGATGTCGACAAGCCGCGGAATCTGGCAAAGAGCGTGACGGTGGAATAGGGGGGGTGGGGCCCGCCGTTGTAAAGGTCTTGAGCGTTGGGACTGCCGTGGGCGTCGGCGATACGACAGACCGCTGACATCCACAGCGCAAAGGCGTTGTCTGGCGGTGCGCGACCGGTGCAGGCCAGCGCGGTGGAGTCGAATCGACCTTTGGCGGGCGTTCGCCTCCACCCCCTCCGTTCGGGCTGAGCTTGTCGAAGCCGCCCGCCCGCTGCACCGCGCGTCGCGGCAGGCGGTGCCCCTGGCCGGCGCTGGGATGGGGCGGTCGGCCTTGCAGGCCGACTCCCCTGCGCTGCTCAGCTTGAGGGCGCACGGCAAAACTCGCTGCGTTCGCTGCGCGAACTCCGCTCAAACAGTTGCCGTGAGTCAGTCCACGAAGCGCGCTGCGCGCGCCGCCCTCAAGCTTGAAACCGCCCACATTCATACCCAGGTGCGCACCCGTTGCCTTCGATCGGCATATTGTGTAGACTCTCCACACTGGAGCTACACAAATGGCCACCAATCTCGCACTTGACCAAGAACTACTGGACCGCGCCTTCCAGGTTAGCGGAGAGCCAACCAAGAAGGCGGCGGTGACGCGCGCGCTCCAGGAGTTCATCGCTAGACGCGAACAGCGGCGAGTAGCGGAGCTCTTCGGCAAGCTTGAGTGGGACACTGCCTACGACTACAAGGCCGAACGGTCCCGCAAGTCGTGAGCCTGCTCGTAGATACGTCAGTCTGGTCTCTCGCGTTTCGCCGCGACGCTGATGCTTCGACACAGGCCGTAGAAGTACTTCGAACTGCTCTTGAAGGCGCAGATCAAGTGTTCACAACAGGTTTGGTCCTCCAGGAACTGCTGCAAGGTTTCTCCGGGCCTAAGGCACGCAGCCAACTGATCGAAAGGTTTGCTGCGTTGGCTTTCCTACAACCTGATCGCGACGACCACATCGAAGCCGCCGAGGTTCGCAACGCTTGTAGGCGGAGTGGCGTACAGATCGGAACCATTGACGCAGTGCTGATCCAGCTTTGCTTGCGGCACGATCTGGTCTTGCTCAGCACAGACAATGACTTTCGGTCTGCCTCAAGACATATCAAGTTCCGCCTTTGGAGCGGTGCCGCCTAACCCCTCTGCAAGGACTTCCCCTGAGAGTCAATGGATGAATGTGGTTTTGGCTGTTGGTTTTTTTCCTTCAAGAGCCGGCTGTTTGGCTGTTCGGGGTTGATCGGCGGAACGGGTTCTGAAGGCGCTCAACGAACGTGCAGGGCTTTGACGATGCGGTGCGACAGAGAACAGACTGCACTTCTG
>JAUMBF010000099.1:0-6067 GCA_032115875.1 Rubrivivax sp. | reverse complement strand
GCCGCCGCGTGCGGGCCGATCAGGCCCTCTAGCTCTACCCAGTGCACCAGCGCGACCGCGCCGACGATAGCCAGGATCAAACAGAGCAGGAACTCATACGCCGCGGCGGCGCGGCGCTCAGCCCGGGTGGGCGTGTGGGGAACGACAGGCACCGACATCGCATCTCCCGCCCCCGGCGTAAGCCGTTGTCGTGGGGCTGGGTGCGATTCTTAGCCTTGGGCTAACTCATGTCAATAGCCTTTGGCGAATGCCCTGGGATTTTTGTCGCTGAGTCTGCTCAAGCTACTGCGGTATCAGCGTGATGCCGCAGTGCTTGCACCGCTTGGCGTCGCGCAGCACCAGCTCGCGGCAATCGGGGCAACGCACGTGCGTGTCTGGGGTGGCACGTTGTGACTGCGGGTCATTGAGGCGCGGCAGGGCCAACAGCAACAGGCCAGTGAGCAGCGGGCTGATGAACACCGTCAGCAGGAACCAACCAAAGCCAGAGCGCCCCCGATGGGAAGCGGCTACGCCGATGACCACTGCCAGGCCAAGCCAGAGCACAGCAATTTCCATGGATTTCCCCTTGCGGCAACCATCGCCGCGGCCGCGATTGTGCGACCAGGCCGATCAGGTGCCCGTGCGGACTACGGTGGCCGTCGGCGATTGAGCAAGCGCATCAAGGAGCCGCAGGGCCGTGGGCCATTGATCGGGCGCCATCTGCTCCATCAGCAGCAGGGCCTTGGTGCGCGGATCTTCCTCACCGTGCAGCTCTGCAAACGTGGGCGGGGTGTCCATCCAGCCGCGTGGCAGCTGCAGCGTCGCCTCGATCTCGCGCGCCATCTCGTCGCCCATCTGGTAGGGCTTGTCGCGGCCAGAGCGCATGTTCTGGTTGCGGATCTGCAGCAGCTTCGGGTCTGTGCGTGGCCAGCCCAGCGCCTCGTTCAGCGCCGCAACGGTGCCGTAACGCTGGATCAGCATCTTCAGGCGGGCCAGCCGCGTTTCGTGAATGGTCAGCACAAGCAGCATTCCAAAGCCTCCGGCGATCTATGCAAATTCGCGCCCGGCTATTGACAGCGCATAATCCAATGGCTAAGAATGCGCGACGTATGAACCTCCTGGACTGGCTTTCACAGAAACGCGGGCGTCAAGCCGCCCTGGCCGGCGAGCTGGGCATCAGGCCGCCGACGGTCTCAGATTGGGCCGCGGGCGACAAGCGCGTGGCGCTGGACCGCTGCCCGGCCATCGAACGCGCCACCCAAGGCGCCGTCACCGTCGAGGTGCTGCGCCCCGATGCGGCCTGGAGCCGCATCCCCGATCCGAGCTGGCCGCACCCGGCCGGCCGGCCCGTGATTGACGTTGCCCGGCCGGTGGTGGCTGTGGCGCAAGAGGGGTGAGCGCATGACCAACACCGCGGACACCACCGAGATCCTGACCGAGCTGCGCGCCATCCGCGCTCTGCTGGAGCGGCAGCTTGTGCTGTCGATGTACCTTACGTTCAAGCGCGAACCGCCTGAGTTTGCCGAGCAGCTCAACCAGGCGTGGATGGATTCGCAGCTGGCCGCTCCGGTGCTGCCTGGTGAGCGGCAAGCAGCTGCTGCAGCAGCAACTCGATGCGCGCAAGAGCCTGCATCGTGTCTTCGTGCATCTCCCACAGTTCCTGCATCGGCTGCGGAAACTGCGGGGGCGGCTGCGGAATGAATCGACTGCTGTCCATGGGCGCCCTCCTGGCGGCACTGGTTGGGGTGAGAGCCGCCATTGTCAGCCGGGCAGGGCGCCCGCCCTTCGTCGCGCCCGATCCCTCCCTGCCCGGTGCCCATGGCCGGGTTTCTGCGCCACGCTGGCCGGCCGTGATGCCGGCTGCCCGGCCGGTGCCAATGCGTACCGTCTCCTCCGCATGCGGCCCGGCCGGGCGGCGCGTTTTTTCTTCCACGCTCGGAGCCTGACCCACGATGAAGCTCACCGAGGAAATCAAGGTCAGGCTCGACGAGCAAACAGCCGAGGCCTTCCGTCGACGCGCGCACGCGGCCGGGTGCAACCCGGGCGAGCTGCTGCGTGATCTGGTGTGCTCGCTCGAGCATGGCAAAACGTGGGGAGAACATGTGGCCCATGTTCGGCGCACCGCCGTCACCCGTGAAGGCCCGCTGCCGGCCCGGCTGCATGTGTTCCCGGCGCCGGCCGACGGGACTGGTGAGCATGCGCAAGTGCGGGGGGCTGCGTGATGGCAGGCCGCACGCAGACACCGGGCCTGGTGCGCCACCGCGCCTTTGAAGCGCGCGTCAACCGCCAGTACCTCACCCGCACCGGCCGCCTTGCACGCCTGGCCAAGATCGAGCCGGATGCATCGGGCGACGACATCCTGCACTTCGAATACCTGGACCCCCCGCCCGATGCCGGCGCCCTGGGGCCGACGAAGACCCGCAAGGACGGGTTCCAGATGCACGAGCGCGTGGCCTCGCGCTTGATGTTGCGGGTGGATTGAGGCGGGCCGCGCGATGACACAGGAAGCCGCCTTGATGCAGCCGCTGCTGGACAACCTGCCCGCCGCCATGCGGGCGCTGGACCAGTGGCTGGTCTGGCGCTTCGAGACTTACCCCGGCGACAAGAAGCCGCGAAAGGTGCCCTACTACTGCAGCGGGCGCAAGCGCCGCGGTGAGCAGGGCAGCGCCGAAGACCGCGCCCAGCTGGCCGGCTTTGCCCAGGCGCGGGCGCTGGTGGACACCGGGCGCTTTGACGGGCTGGGCTTCGCCTTCCTGCCCGGCGACGGGCTGATCGGCATCGACATCGACGCCGCCATCGACGCCGACACCGGCGAGGTGGCGCCGCACTGCCTGCGCATCATCGAGCAGTGCGCCAGCTACACCGAGCGCAGCCCCAGCGGCCGGGGCGTGCACATCATCGTGGCCGGGCACACGCAGACCTTCAAGGACAACAGCATCGGTGTCGAGGTGTTCTGCGGCCGCCAGTTCTTCACCTGCACCGGCGACCGCTGGGCCGGCACGCCGGCCGAGGTGGGCCCGATCACCCCGCAGACGCTGGCGATGTTGCGCGAGCTGGTCAAGCCAGCGCGCGACCAGGCGCCGCGCGCCGCTGCACCACGCCCCGCCACGCCCGCCGCCGATGACCTGGGCCGGCGCCTGGAATCCGCGCTGCTGCAGCTGGACAGCGACATGCCGCACGACGACTGGGTCGAGGTGGGCATGGCGCTCAAGGCCGCGCTGGGCGAAGGCGGCCTGCGGCTGTGGGACTGGTGGAGCAGCAAGGGCAGCAAGTACCCCGGCCATGAGGTGCTGGCGCGCAAGTGGGCCAGCTTCCGCGGCCAGGGCATCACCGAGGCCACCATCTTCCGCCGCGCCATCGACGCCGGCTGGTCACCGCCGCGCAGCCGCGGCCCGCTGCGTGCACCGCCGCCGCCGCAGGACGCGCCCGATCTGCAGGACGACGGTGCAGCCGGCGACGACCAGGCCGACGACGCACCCGACTACCACGCCGACCCCGAAGGCGCCGAAGCGGCCGAAGCCCGATCTACCCCTGCGTCCGGCTTCGCGCCGGGTGGCAGGCGCAAGCCCCGCAACAACCTGCCCCCGGCGCTGGACGCGCTGCTGCTGCGCAACAGCGAAGGCGGTGTGGCCGACTGCCGAGAGAACGTCTTCCTGACGCTGAAGCACCACCCGGAGCTCACCGGCCTGGTGGCCTTCGACGAGTTTGCCTACCGCGTGCTCAAGACGCGCACCACGCCCTGGGGCAGCGAGCCGGGCGAGTGGGCAACCGACGACGACTACAGCCTGGGCTACTGGCTGGCCACGCAGATACGCCTGCGCGTGCGGGCTGAGGCCACGCTGGCGGCCGGCGTGGCCATGGCCGCCACGGACAACAAGTTCCACCCGGTGCGCCAGTACCTGGACGGACTGCCCCCCTGGGATGGCATCGACCGCCTCACGCACTGGCTGCACGAGTGCGTGGGCGCGGCCGACACCACCTACACGCGCCTGATCGGCCCGTGGTTCGTGATGCAGATGGTGCGCCGCGTTCGTCACCCAGGTTGCCAGGCCGACTACATGATCGTGCTCGAGGGTAAGCAGGGCAAAAGCAAAAGCACCAGCCTGCGCGTTCTGGTGGGCCGCGACGACTGGTTTGCCGACACGCCCATCCGCATCGGCGACAAGGACGCGCTGCTCAACTTGGCCGGCAAGTGGCTGTACGAGATCGCTGAGCTGGACAGCTTCAGCCGCGCCGAGACCACCGCCGTCAAGCAATACCTGACGAGCCGGATCGACCGCGTGCGCGAGCCCTTTGCCCGCCGCCCGGCCGATCGCCCGCGCAGCTGCATCTTTGCGGGCACGACCAACCAGGACGAGTACAGCAAGGACAGCACCGGCGCCCGCCGCTTATGGCCCGTGGCCTGCGACAACGAGATCAACCTCGACAAGCTGGCCGCCGACCGCGACCAGATGTTTGCCGAGGCCATCGCCCGCCTGGCCAGCGACGACGCCCAAACCCGGCGCTGCTGGCCCACGCGCGAGGAAGAACAGCGCTACCTCGTCCCCGAGCAGGAGCGCCGCGAGATCGGCGATCCGTGGTTCGAGCGCATTGCATCGTGGGTGGACAGCAGCGCCCGCTTCGGTGAGGCCCACACCGAAGCCTGTGAGCGCGACAGCTTCACCACGCACGAGCTGCTGGTGTACTGCCTGGGCGTGCCCAGTGACCGCATCGACGGTGCCCGCCAGATGAGCACGCGCGTGGGCATCGCCATGCACAAGCTCGGCTGGACCAAGAAGCGCGATGCCCATGGCGCCAGGCTCTGGCGCTACGTCCGTCCAACCTCGAAGCCGGGGCAGGGCGCGGACGATCAGAACGCGGTGGGTGGTCCCACCAGCGAGCCGCAGGCCGGTGGTCCGGCCGAGGAAACGCTCGATGAATTCTGATCTCGTCCAACCTCCGTCCAACCTCCGTCCAACCTCTGCGCAAGGTTGGACGGGCGGTTTTTGCCTCGGTGGCAGGGTGCCGTCCAACCTCGTCCAACCTGCCTCACGTGCACATGCGTGTGTGCGTGGGGGCGCGCGGACGCCCGCACGCCCCCGCACGCCCCCGCAGGGGCGCGCACAGGGGGAAAGGGGTTGGACGAGGTTGGACGGTTGGACGAGAGAGCAAAGAGCACCACAGCACAGCACCATGCAACAGCAAGGCCAAGGCAGCAAGGCAGCAAGCCTGCGATCCACCATGCCCCAGACCGCCGAGCTTGTCGACTGGCTGCGGGCCGAACTGGGCAAGCAGGCAGCCGACCGCATCGTGCTGAAGGGCAAGCAGGGCAGGGGCGGCTTCTACGCCGCCGAGATCGGGCCGGATGGCGTGCTGCGCGAGTTCGGCAGCACGGTCAGCGGCCGGCGGGTGCGGTTGGACGGGCAGGGTGGGTTGATGTGGGGGGCGGCGCCGTGATCGACATCAAAGTCACCGGCCTGCAAGACCTGCAGCGCGACCTCAAGGACTTCAGCGAGCGCCGCCTGCGCGCCGCCGCCGCCACCGCGCTGACGCGCACCGCCGTGCAGATGCGCCGCGAGCTGCAGGAGCAGGTCAGCCAGGTCTTCGACCGCCCCACGCCTTACACCCTGCGCCAGCTGCGGTATGTCGGTGCCACGGAGCAGCGGCTGTCGGCTGCGGTCGGGTTCAACGTGGTCGCCATCACCGATGAACAAGGCTCGGTCATCCGCTACGCCGACCTCGGGCCCGGCGAAACGCCGGCAGGGCGCTATCTGACGCCCAACATCGACGGGGGATCGCGCCGCGCAAAACGCGTCGAGGAAGCCCTGCGCGCCATCGGTGCCCTGCCACAAGGCTGGTTCGCCGTGCCGGCGCAGGGCGCCAACATCAACGCCTTCGGCAACATCACGCGCGGGCAGATCCAGCAGATCCTGTCGCAACTTCGGGTGCAGCTGCTGTCGGGCACCAACCGCACAATGAGCTTCAACGCGCGCCAGCAGATCGCGGTGCAACGCAAGGCCGGCGGTCGATTCTTCGTGATGCCCGTGGGCAGCAAGAGCCAGCCCGGCGTCTACCAACGTGAGCTGACCGGGCGCAACATCACGCCGGT
>JAUMBF010000098.1:0-8056 GCA_032115875.1 Rubrivivax sp. | reverse complement strand
TCATGGCCATGCACCGCATGCAGCAGCGCCAACTGCCGCTGGTGCTGGTGGGCGCGGGCCTCCCGATCCTGCCTGGGCTGGCCGGTGAGTCGAAGTCATACGCCGAGCGGCTGTTCAACTTCCCCGCCGTGGGGCCGTTGCCTGAGCCCGACGCTGCGCGTGCACTGCAGGACCCCGTGCAGGCCGAGGGCGTAGCGTTCGGCCTCGATGCGCTGCACGAGATCTTCCGGCTCACCCAGGGGTATCCGTACTTTCTGCAGGAGTGGGGCTACCAGGCCTGGAACCACGCAGCGGCCTCGCCCATCGGCGCAGACGTGATTCTTGATGCGAGCAAGCTGGTGTCGCAGCGCCTGGACGAGAACTTCTTCCGCGTGCGCTTCGACCGGCTGACGCCGCGGGAGAAGACCTGCCTGCGCGCCATGGCCGAACTGGGCGAAGGGCCCTACCGAACCGGCGACATCGCCGACAAGCTGGGCGTGAAGACCACGAGCCTGGCTCCGGTTCGCGCCAACCTGATCAAGAAGGGCATGGTCTACAGCCCCTCGCACGGCGAGATGGCCTTCACCGCGCCGCTGTTCGATGCCTTCATGCGGCGCGCGATGCCGCGCTTCGACCCCTGACGGCGAGGTTGCCATGCCGAACTGCCCGCCACGCTGCAAGCCAAGCTGCGCGGTCGGCCCGCAGGCTTGCGCAGCTCTCTGTTGCTCAGATGAGGTAGAGGGCGGCCTTTCCTTCAGCCGCAACCTCAGTGGCCAGCTTCTGATCCATGGTGGCCAGCTTGCCCTTGTTTTGCAGGGCCAGGGCCAACAGGTAGCTGTCAGTCACGCGGCTGTGGCTTGACAGCCATGAGGCATCCACCAAGGCGTTGTCCACCAAACTGAGGCTGTCCGGCCAGAACGCGTGGCCGGGCAGGCTTCGAATGGCCGAGAGCGCACGGGCCACGGCGTTCGGTGGGCCCGGCGAATTGGGGTACTTCGGATGGCCAACGATCCGAAGCAGACCGTTCTCGGTGATCGGGCAAGTGGCAAACGCCTTCAGCCCTGTGCGAGCAAACCACGCATGGGCTTGGTCGTGTTGAACATGGGCAGGGTCCAGCAGCGCGATCAGGACGTTCACGTCCAGAAGATAGCGCGTCACGCCTGCTCGTCGCGAAGTTGGTTGACCAGCTCCATGGTCACGGGCACCGCGGGCTTGCAGCCAGGCAACAGCGGGATGCCGTTTCTCTCTGACCGGGTGGCGCGTGAGCCTCGCAAGAGGCCTTGCCTGGCCAGTGACGAGATGACCTCGCCAACGCTGCGGCGCTCCCGCTCCGCCAGATGCTTGGCCGCAGCCAGAACGTCATCATCAATCGCAAGCGTGGTCCGCATGGGCAACTCTGATCATCAGGTGCGGCGCATCAAACATCACGCATCTACCGGCGTTGTTTGCGCTGCACGGTGGCTTCGTCAAGCTCAGCCGCCGGCTGACGCCGTGCAACCCGTAGCCCTGTTCGAGCAGGAACTCGGCCGGGCAGCTGCCGTCCTGGCCGGCCATGCCGGTGATCAGGGCACTCTTCCTGCGCTGCCGCAGCTTGAACGGGCGGGATCATCGGCCGCCGGGCGGTACTCCGGCACCCAGCGCCGCAGCGCGGGCAGTGTGGCGGGTCGGCGCGGGGTTGCGGTAGTCCCATAATGGGACTAAGCTGCGCCCGATGCGGGTGATCGCCGTGTCCGCCCTGCGAGCCTTCCGGGAGCGCCATCCGGACGCCGAGCAGCCGCTGAAGGCTTGGTACGAAGAAGCCTCGCGTGCGGCCTGGACTCAGCCAGCTGACATCAAGGCTCAGTACCGCAGCGCCAGCGTGCTGAAGAACCGTCGCGTGGTCTTCAACATCAAGGGCAACGAGTATCGGCTGATCGTGGCGATGGCCTACAGGCTGCAGATCGTCTACGTGAAGTTCGTCGGCACCCATAAGGAGTACGACGCCGTGGACGCAGAAACCGTTGAGATGCCCTGAGCGGCCAATGAGGAAAACATGGACATCCGCCCGATTCACACCGAAGCCGACTACAAGGCCACGCTCAAGCAGATTTCGGCCCTGATGGAGTCTGACCCTGATCCGGGCACGCCGGAGGGTGATCGCCTGGATGTGCTTGCCACGCTGGTGCAAGCCTACGAGGCCAAGCACCTACCCATAACTGCGCCTGATCCGGTGGAGGCCATCAAGTTCCGGATGGATCAGGGCGGCCTGTCCGTCAAGGATCTTGAGCCGATCATCGGCAAGAGCAACCGCGTCTACGAAGTCCTGAACCGCAAACGGCCGCTGACGCTGGCCATGATTAGACGGCTGCACAAGAGCCTGGGCATCCCGGCCGATGTGCTGATTGCATAGACTCATCGACGGGATCTCATTGGTGCGGCCAGCAGATGTGTTTCAAGTGCTATACATTCATCCCATGAGCCGCTCCGCCACACTGCCCCCGATCCGTGTCGCGCCCGAGACGAAGGCCAGCCTGGAGGCTGTGCTGCGGGAGGGCGAGTCGCTGACGCAGTTCATCGAGGGCACGGTTCGCCGCGAAGCCGAGTTCCGAGCCGAGCAGAACGCCGCTGTCGCCCGGGCGAAGAGGGCATTGCGCAACGCTGACAAGGGCGCGGGTCTGCTGACAGCGGACGAGTTCTTGGCAGGCATGGCGCAGCGTGCCCAGGCCGCACAGCAGCGCATCCGCGAGGCTGTGGCCGCCAAGACGCAGCAGGCCGAGGGGTGAGCGAACGGTTTCTAGTTGTTCCGACCATTGAGTTCCAGGAGGACATCGAGCGCCTCGAGGAGCACATCGTGCAGCGCGAACTGGCGAGCAACACACCCGATGACACCTGCCTCTTCAGGTTCCGCGACGCGGTGGAGCGTGCGATGGGACTTCTGTGCTTTGCGCCGCACACCTGTCGCCGATCTGAAGCACACCGCGAATTCCGCGAGCTGATCATTCCCTTCGGCCATGGCGGGTGCGTCGTGATGTTCGTCATTCGCAACGCCGATGTCGTGTTGCTTGCCGCAAGGGACCAGCACGAACACGACTTCCGGTGAGGCGCTCCACTGCCAGCTTCAGGACTCAGAGCGAACGGGTTCTTGGCAACGACAAGGTTCTCTTGAAGGGACCGCCCTGCACCGCTTTGCCCCGCAGCGGCTTTCTCTAGGCGGAAAGCGGCGACTAGGGTTTTTGGCCACCAACCGGAGACGCAGATGCAGTACAGAGCTGGCCTGCCTGGCTGGAAGCTGTTCGCACGCGCCGGCGGGACTGTTGTGGTGCGCGTTGAGGTCATGAAGGACGCCGACGCCGGTGTCTACGTCGCGCGGAGCCGCGACCTCGACGGTCTCGTTGTGGAGGCGCCCACCCTCGACGAGTTGCGCACCGAGGTCATCGGCGCAGCATCGCAGTTGCTGGATATAGCGATGGACGGCCAGCATGCCCGCGCAAAGACTGATACCCGTATGTCGGATTCAGTTCTTTGTCCTGCATGATTGGCTTCTACAAGGCCGTCATAGAGCGGCTCAAGGCCCACGGATACCGCTTCAAGTGCAACGGCAAGGGTTCGCACGAGACCGGGCTTCGACAGGCTCAGCCCGAACGGTGGCGCGGATTCAGCCGCGGATCTCTGCCGCGTGCGCACGGAACCACGCGTAGGTGTCGCGCAGGCCCTGTTCGAGCGCAATCGACGCCTGCCAGCCCAGGGCGGCCAGGCGTGACACGTCCATCAGCTTGCGGGGCGTGCCGTCGGGCTTGGTGGCATCCCACACCAGGCGCCCCCGAAAACCCGTGACGCGGGCCAGCGTCTCGGCCAGCTCGCGGATGCTGCAGTCCACGCCGGTGCCCACGTTGATGTGGCTGAGCATGGGCTGCGTGTGCTGGCGGAGCACCTCGCCTGGCAGGTTCATCACGTGCACGCTGGCGGCGGCCATGTCGTCGACGTGCAAGAACTCGCGCAATGGCGTGCCGCTGCCCCACACCGCCACCTCGGCGTCGCCGCGCTGCGCGGCCTCGTGCAGGCGGCGCATCAGCGCCGGGATGACGTGGCTGTTGTCGGGGTGGAAGTTGTCGCCCGGGCCGTACAGGTTGGTGGGCATCACGCTGCGGTAGTCGCGCCCGTGCTGGCGGTTGAAGCTTTCGCACAGCTTGATGCCGGCAATCTTGGCCACGGCATAGGGCTCGTTGGTGGGCTCGAGCAGGCCGGTGAGCAGCGCGTCCTCGCGCATGGGCTGCGGCGCCAGGCGCGGATAAATGCAGCTCGAGCCCAGAAACAGCAGCCGCTGCACGCCGGCCCGGTGGGCGCCAGCGATGACGTTGAGCTCGATCTGCAGGTTCTCGGCAATGAAGTCGGCCGGGTAGCGGTTGTTGGCCTGGATGCCGCCCACCTTGGCCGCGGCCAGCACCACGGCGGCCGGCCGCTCGCGCTGCAGGTAGCCGTGGACGGCGGTCTGGTCGGCCAGATCGAGCTGCTCGCGCGGGGCGGTGAGGATGCGGCGGTAGCCCAGCGCCACGAGCCGCCGCACGATGGCCGAGCCCACCATGCCGCGGTGGCCGGCCACGAACACCGGCTCGCCCAGGCCGACGGCGGCGCTCACCCGCCGCGCTCCTCGCTGGGCACGGGCGCGTCGTGGCCGTGGGCGCGCAGCAGCGCGGCGCGGCGCGCCAGCTTCAGGTCTTCGGCGGTCATCTCGGCGCACATCTCGCGCGCGGTGATGCGCGGCTCCCAGCCGAGCTGCCGCTTGGCCTTGGCGGGATCGCCCAGCAGCGTCTCCACCTCGGCGGGGCGGAAGTAACGCGGGTCGACGCGCACGACCACATGGCCCGGCTTCAGCGCCGGGGCCTTGGCGGCGTCGTGCACGGCGGCCACCACGGCGCGCTCGTCGGCGCCCTCGCCCTCGAAGCGCAGTTCCAGGCCCAGCTCCTCGGCTGTCCAGCGGATGAAGTCGCGCACCGAGTACTGCACGCCGGTGGCGATGACGTAGTCCTCGGCCTGCTGCTGCTGCAGCATCAGCCACTGCATGCGCACGTAGTCGCGCGCGTGGCCCCAGTCGCGCAGCGCGCCCAGGTTGCCCATGTGCAGGCAGGGCGCCAGCCCCTGCGCCACCTGCGCCAGCCCGCGCGTGATCTTGCGTGTGACGAAGGTCTCGCCGCGGCGCGGGCTCTCGTGGTTGAACAAGATGCCGTTGCAGGCGTACAGGCCATAGGCCTCGCGGTAGTTGACGGTGATCCAGTACGCGTACAGCTTGGCCACGCCGTAGGGGCTGCGCGGGTGGAAGGGCGTGGTCTCGGTCTGCGGCACCTGCTGCACCAGGCCGTAGAGCTCGGAGGTGCTGGCCTGGTAGAAGCGCGTGCGGTCCTTAAGGCCCAGCAGGCGGATGGCCTCGAGCAGCCGCAGCGTGCCCATGGCGTCGACATCGGCCGTGTACTCAGGCGCCTCGAAGCTGACGGCCACGTGGCTTTGCGCACCGAGGTTGTAGACCTCGTCGGGCTGCACCTGCTGCAGGATGCGCGTGAGGTTGCTGCCGTCGGTGAGATCGCCGTGGTGCAGCACGAAGTGGCGGTTGTCGACGTGCGGGTCTTCGTAGATGTGGTCGACCCGCTGGGTGTTGAACAACGAGGCGCGGCGCTTGATGCCGTGCACCTCGTAACCCTGCTCCAGCAGGAACTCAGCGAGGTAGCTGCCGTCCTGGCCGGTGACGCCGGTGATGAGTGCCTTCTTCATGGATTGCCCGGGATTGCGGTGGCGGGATTATCTGTGGCCGGGCGGTACTCCGGCACCCACCATCGAAGACTGCCAGCTCGACATGACGGCCAACCTGTACAGGATGGCCACTGATGAGCAGTACCGGCGCGAGGTCGCCGCTCGCCAGTGCTAGAGCCGAGGATGACGACTTCTAGGGTGCGCGAACATCGTCCATGCTCATCGGTACACCTCGCGGCGGTTGCCAACACGCACGACGAGGATGCGAAGTCCTTGGTCGTTGATTTCAGCGATGACCCGGTAGTCCCCGACGCGGTACTTCCAGAAGTCGCCGAGTCGCGAGCCCTTCAGGGCTTCGCCAATGCTGCGCGGATCATCCAACGGCGACACACGCTCATGCAGGAACGACAAGATGCGACGGGCTACCTGTGGGTCGAGCTGGTCGAGGTTCTTCTGAGCCAGCGACGACAGCTCAACCTTCCATGCCATAGCGCTTCATCACATCTTCGAGTGGCACGGTGGTGGACTTGCCTGCACGGACGGCCTCAAGCTCGCGCTCGGCCAGGTACAGGTCTTCAAGATCATCCAGCCCGTTGACGACCAGCTCGCGCAGGTAGAAGGCTTTGGTGCGGCCGGTGGCCTTCGCCAGGTGATCGAGCCGCTGCTCGATCAGCGGATCAAGTCGAATCGACGTTGCCATGATGCGGTTCACCCGATGAGATACATGTATTCATTGTATCCACTGTATCCATCAGGGCACTCTTCCTGCGCTGCCGTAGATTGAACTGGCGGGATCATCGGCAGCCGGACGGTACTCCGGCACCCAGCGCCGCAGCAGCGCCCGCGCGGCGGCGTCGTCGGCGCCCAGGGCCTGCGCGGCAGCCACGCAGGCGTCCAGGGCCGCCGCGTCGCCGGGCGCGATGCGCGCCACGCGCAGCCGCTCCACCGGGGTGGGCAGCGTGGCATCGGCGTCGGCCAACAGCTCCTCGAACAGCTTCTCGCCCGGCCGCAGGCCGGAAAACTCGATCGCGATCTCGTCCTCGGCGTGGCCGCTGAGGCGGATCAACTGGCGCGCCAGGTCGAGGATGCGCAACGGCTCGCCCATGTCCAGCACCATCACCTGCCCGCTCTCACCCAGGGCGGCGGCCTGCAGCACCAGGCGCGCGGCCTCGGGGATGGTCATGAAGTAGCGAATGATGTCCGGGTGCGTCACCGTCACGGGCCCGCCGCGTGCGATCTGCTCCTTGAAGCGCGGGATGACGCTGCCGCTGGAGCCCAGCACGTTGCCAAAGCGCACGGCCATGAAGCGGGTGCCCGGGTGGCGCGCCGCCATCTGGCTGACCACCATCTCCGCGGCGCGCTTGGTGGCGCCCATCACGTTGGTGGGGTTGACGGCCTTGTCGGTGCTGATGAGCACAAAGCGCCCGGCGCCACACTCGGCCGCCGCCAGCGCCGCGTGCCAGGTGCCCAGGGTGTTGTTGCGCAGGGCCACCCAGGCGTTGCTGTCTTCCATCAGCGGCACGTGCTTGTAGGCCGCGGCGTGGAACACCACCGCCGGCTGCCAGCGCTGGAAGATGCGGCGCAGGTGGGGCAGGTCTTTCACGTCGGCGATCAGGCTCACCAGCTCGATGCCGGGCGCGGCCTCGCCCAGCTCCTGCGCGATGCGGTAGAGGTTGAACTCGCTCAGCTCCAGCAGCACCAGCCGCTGCGGTGCGTAGCGCAGCACCTGGCGGCACAGCTCGCCGCCGATGCTGCCGCCCGCGCCGGTGATCAGCACGGTGTGGCCGCGCAGCACCTCGCCGATGCCGGCTTCGTCCAACTGCACCGGCTCGCGGCCCAGCACGTCTTCGGGCTCGATGTCGCGCACGCGGTTGACGTCGAGGCCCTCGCGCAGCTCGTGGGCGCTGGGCACCGTCAGCACCGGCAGGCCGGTGCCCGCGGCCTGCTCCAACAGCGCCTTGCGGCGTGCGCCGCGCAGCGAGGGCAAGGCCACCACGATGTGCGTGGCCGCGCCGCGCACCGTCTTGTCGGCCAAGGCCGCCAGCGGCCCCAACACCGGCACGCCTGCGATGCGCGCGCCCTGCTTGGCCGGGTCGTCGTCGAGCAGGCCGAGCACGATCCAGCCCTGGCGGTGGATGCCGGCCAGCAGGCGGCGCCCGGCCTCGCCTGCGCCCAGCACCAGCGCACGCCGGATCTCGGTGGCGCCGCCGGTGATCTGCGCGCGGGCGTGCTCGTAGAGCATGCGGTAGGCGATGCGGATCAGCGCCAGGCCCATCAACGCCACCACCGGGTGCAGCGCCAGCACGGCCCGCGGCACCTTGCTCAGGCCCAGGCCCATCACCACCGCGGCGCTGGC
>JAUMBF010000097.1:0-4229 GCA_032115875.1 Rubrivivax sp. | reverse complement strand
TTCTACAACAAGGACGCCTTCCGCAAGGCCGGGCTGGACCCCGAGAAGCCGCCGCGCACCTGGCCCGAGCTGATCGACGCCGCCAAGAAGGTCCGCAGCACCAATGCCGCTCCCTGCGGCTACACCACCACCTGGCTCGCCTGGGTGATGCTGGAGCAGCTGGCCAGCCGCCACAACGTCCAGCTGGGCACCCAGGGCAACGGCCGCGGCGGCCTCGACACGACGCTGACGCTGGCGAACAACCCGGTCCTGACGCGCCAGCTGCAGACCCTGATCGACTTGCAGAAGGACAAGAGCTTCGACTACGGCGGGCGCAGCAACGACGCCGCGGCGAAGTTCATCAGCGGCGAGTGCGCGATGCTCACGCAGAGCTCGGGCGGCCTGGGCGCCATCGTCCAGGGCGCGAAGTTCGCCTTCGGCACGGCGCAGTTGCCTTACTGGCCCGACGTGAGCGGCGCCCCGTACGCCACCACGATCGGCGGCGCTTCGCTGTGGGTGTTCAACGCCCCCAACCGCAGTGCGGCCGAGTACCGCGGCGTGGCCCGCTTCCTGGACTTCCTGCGCAGCGACAAGGTCATGACCGAGTGGGCCAAGTCCACGGGCTTCCTGCCCGCGACCAACAGCGCCTTCAAGGCGATGCAGGCCGAGGGCTTCTTCACGAAGAACCCGGGGCGTGACGTGCCCATCCTGTCGCTGATCGAGGGTGCCAAGGGCGACCACACCAACGGCTACCGCTTCGGCCGCTGGGTCGAGATCCGCGACGTCTTCCACGAGGAGATGGAGAAGGCGCTGCAGGGCGGCCAGAGCGCGGCCGACGTGCTGCGCAACACCGAACGCCGCGGCAACACGCTGCTGCGCGCCTTCGAGCGCAGCGCCTCCTGACGCCCTTGCGCCCCTGAACCCAGGCCGCCGCGGCCCCCGGTCGCGGCGGTCTGTTTTTTCACCCTTGCCCCTCATGCAGCGTCGCGTCGTCTTCCCGCACAAGACCCTGCCCTGGCTGCTGCTCGCGCCGCAGCTGGCCGTGACGCTGGTCTTCTTCTTCTGGCCCGGCGCGCAGGCCATCTACATGAGCCTGCTGCAGCAGGACCCCTTCGGCGCGAGCGTCAAGTTCTCGGGCCTGGCCAACTTCGCCCATGTCTTCGGCGACGAGGGCTACCTGCAGGCCTTCTGGCGCACGCTGTACTTCAGCGCCGGCGTCACCCTGCTGGCGATGGTGCCGGCGCTGTGGCTGGCGGTGATGGCCGACCGGGTCATCAAGGCCAGCACCTTCTACACGACGGCGATGCTCGTGCCCTACGCCATCGCCCCGGCCGTGGCCGGCGTGCTGTGGCTGTTCATGTTCAACCCGAGCATCGGCGTGCTGTCCTGGTGGCTCAAGGGCCTGGGCGTGGACTGGAACCCCACGCTGGACGGCAGCGACGCGATGTGGCTCGTGATCCTGGCCTCGGCCTGGAAGCAGGTGGCCTACAACTTCCTGTTCTTCCTCGCCGGCCTGCAGAGCATCCCGAAGAGCCTGCTCGAGGCCGCGGCCATCGACGGCGCGCGGCCGATGCGCCGCTTCTGGACCATCATCTTCCCGCTGCTGTCGCCCACCACCTTCTTCCTGCTCGTCGTCGGCCTGGTCTACGCCTTCTTCGACACCTTCGGCATCATCAGCGCCATCACCCAGGGCGGCCCAGCCACGGCGACGGAGACCCTGGTCTACAAGGTCTACAAGGACGGCGTGCACAACCTCGACCTGGGCAGCAGCGCGGCGCAGAGCGTGGTGCTGATGGTCATCGTCGTCGGCTTGACCTTCCTGCAGTTCCGCTTCGTCGAAAGGCGGGTGCACTATGGCTGAGGCCGCCCCGGCGCACGGCCCCGCACCGGCCCGCGACGACCGCCCCCCGGGCGGCGCCCGCGGGCTGGCGGGCTGGTTCCCGCACGTGGTGCTGTGGATCGGCATCGCCATCACCGCCTTCCCGCTTTACATCGCCCTCGTCGCGAGCACGCTCACGCCGCAGGACGTGGCCCAGGCCCCGATGCCGGTGCTGCCCGGCGCGCACGCGGTCGAGAACTACCACGCTATCCTGGTCCAGGGCCTGAAGGGCACCTACCTGAGCCCGCCCGTGTGGCAGATGATGTGGAACAGCCTCGTGATGGCGCTGGTCATCACCGCGGGCAAGATCGTGCTGTCGCTGATGTCGGCCTACGCGGTGGTGTTCTTCCAGTTCCGCGGCCGCATGATCGCCTTCTGGATGATCTTCCTGACGCTGATGCTGCCGGTCGAGGTGCGCATCATCCCCACCTACGAGGTCGTCAGCCACCTCGGGCTGATCAACTCGATGACCGGCCTGACGCTGCCGCTGATCGCCAGCGCCACCGGCACGCTGCTGTTCCGCCAGTTCTTCATGACCCTGCCCGACGAGCTCGTCGAGGCCGCGCGCATCGACGGCGCCGGGCCGCTGCGCTTCTTCAAGGACGTGGTGCTGCCGCTGTCGGCCACCAACATCGCGGCGCTGGCGGTCATCCTCTTCATCTACGGCTGGAACCAGTACCTCTGGCCGCTGCTCATCACCACCGACAACCGGCTCGACACCATCGTCGTGGGCATCACCAAGATGATCGGCACCGGCGACGCCACGACGAACTGGCCGCAGGTGATGGGCACCACGGTGCTGGCGGTGCTCCCGCCGGCGCTGGTGGTGGTGCTGATGCGGCGCTGGTTCGTCAAGGGCCTGGTCGACAGCGAGAAATAGCACAGGGCATCCGATGGCGGCGATCCATTTCCGCGAGGTCTTCAAGCGCTACGGCAGCGGGGCCTCGGCAGTCCCGGTGATCCACGGGGTCAGTGCCGAGATCCGCGACGGCGAGTTCGTCGCCATCGTCGGGCCCAGCGGCTGCGGCAAGAGCACGCTGCTGCGCATGGTCGCGGGGCTCGAGGCCATCACCGGCGGCGAGATCGCGATCGGCGCGCGCGTGGTCAATGACGTGGACCCGGCCGACCGCGACATCGCGATGGTGTTCCAGAACTACGCGCTGTACCCGCACTTCAAGGTCTACGACAACATGGCCTACGGCCTGCGCATCCGCAAGGTGCCCGAGGCCGAGGTGCGCGAGCGCGTGGAGCGCGCGGCGCGCATGCTCGAGCTGTCGCACCTGCTGGACCGCAAGCCGCGCCAGCTCTCGGGCGGCCAGCGCCAGCGCGTGGCCATGGGGCGCGCGGTGGTGCGCCAGCCGCAGGCCTTCCTGTTCGACGAGCCGCTGTCCAACCTGGACGCCAAGCTGCGCGCGCAGACGCGGCTGGAGATCCAGAAGCTGCACCGCGAGATCGGCGTGACCTCGCTGTTCGTCACGCACGACCAGGTCGAGGCGATGACGCTGGGCCAGCGCCTGATGGTGATGAACGCCGGCCGCATCGAGCAGATCGGCACCCCCGAGGAGGTGTATCTGCAACCGGCCTCCACCTTCGTGGCCGGCTTCATCGGCAGCCCGCCGATGAACCTGATCGACGGCCAGGCCGACGGCGCGCGGCTGCGCGTCGCGGGGCTCGACCTTGAGCTGCCCTGCGCAGCCCCGCGCGCCGGGCGCCTGCTGCTGGGCGTGCGCCCGGAGCACGCCGAGATCGGCGCCAGCGGCTGGCCCATGCAGGTGGAGATGCTGGAGATGCTGGGCGCCCCGCGCCTGGTCTACGGCCATGTGGGTAGCGTGCCGTTCACGCTGCGCATCGACGGCCGGCTCAGCCCCCCGCGCGTGGGCGAGACGCTGCACGTCGCCGTCACGGCTGGCCAGCTGCACTGGTTCGACGCCGAGACCGGGCGCCGCATCTGAGGGCTTTCCCGCCCGGGCTGGCGCGTGCCAGCCTGGCTGCGGCACGGCCCGACGCCGCCTGAGACGCCGCGCCCCGCGGACGGCGCCCGTGTGCGCCAACCGCGAAGGTTGGCTCAAGAAAACAAGGATTCCACCACCGTCGCCGCGGTGGAACACTGCGCCTGCCACACCCCGAGCAGGCGCACGTACCAGCCTGCCGACACGAGGAGACCCGCATGAACCGCAGACATCTGGCTGGCGCCGTGCTCGCAGCGCTGGCCTGCGTGACCGTACCCGCCGCCGCCCAGGAACGCACGGTCCGGGTGATCGTTCCCTACGCCCCCGGGGGCAACATCGACGCGCTGGCGCGCGCCTACAGCAAGGAGCTGGGCGAGCTGCTCAAGGAGAACTGGATCGTCGAGAACGTGGCCGGCGCCAAT
>JAUMBF010000096.1:0-31996 GCA_032115875.1 Rubrivivax sp. | reverse complement strand
TGTCGCGCAAGGCCTTCTACGAGATGCTCATCGACGAGTGGTGCGACGGCGAGCGCAGCGTGCTTGTCAGCACGCACCAGGTCGAGGAGGTCGAGTCGCTGCTGTCCGACGTGCTGATGCTCAACGAGGGCAGGCTGGTGCTGTCGATCAGCCTCGAGGAGGTCGACCGTCGCTTCGTGGCGCTGAGCCACGACCCTGCCGTGGCCGAGCAGGTGGCCGCCGCGCACCCGCTGCTGCGCTACCGCGTGCAGGGCAGCGCCGCGGCGCTGTTCGATGGTGAGCCGCCGCCGGCGGTACAGGCGCTGGGCCGCCGCATGCGCCCGAGCCTGGTCGACCTGTTCGTGGCGCTCACGCGCAAGCCCGAACTCGACCGCCAGCACTTCTAGACCCCGCCGGAGCCTTGACCATGAACAACCTCCTGCCGCTGATGCTGCGCGAATGGCTGCAGCACCGTTTCGCCTGGGCCCTGATCGTGCTGGGGCCGCTGGCGCTGTCGCTGCTGGTGCTGAGTCTGGGCACCATCGAGCTCGAGCCCGAAATGTCGGAGATGGCACCCGCGCAGCTCTCGCTGATGGTGGCCGTGATGTCGATGGTGGTCACCACCGCCACCGTGGTGCTGCTGCTGGGCGTGACCTCGCTGTTCATCGCGCTGGGCTCGCCCCGCCGCGACGATGCCGACCGCTCCATCGAGTTCTGGCTGTCGCTGCCCAGCGGCCACGCCGAGAGCCTGCTGGCGCCCCTGCTCGTGCACCTGCTGCTGGTGCCGGCGGCCGCGCTCGTCATCGGCTCCGCGGTGGCGCTGCCGGTCTCGATGGTGGTTGTGGGCCGCGTCACCAGCCTGGGCGATTGGCTCGACCTGCCCTGGGGGCTGCTCCTGCCGGCGCTGGGCGCCCTGCTGTTGCGCGCGCTGGCCGGCCTGCCGATGGCTCTGTTGTGGCTGCTGCCGCTGGTGCTGGTGGCCATGATGGCCAACGCACTGTTCCGCCGCTGGGGGCTGCCCCTGCTGAGCCTGGCGCTGCTGCTGCTGGCTCAGGGGCTGGAGCGGCTGTTTGGCCAACCCGTGCTGGCCGACACGCTGACGGCGCTGCTGTGGCATGCCTTGGCGGCGGTGTTGGGCGCCACCCCGGGCTTGCACCTGCACAGCCAAGGGGGCGACCCGGCCGAGATGATGGCGGCGACGCCGGGCTGGGCGCTGAACGACCTGGCCGCCGCGCTGGCCGCCCTGGCGCAGCCGCTGATGGCGGGTGCGCTGCTGGTGTCGGCCGCGCTTTTCGCGGCGTTGGTGGCGTGGCGCCGTCGCGGCGCCTCGGTGGCTTGAGCGGCTCGGTGCGAACGGACGCTGGGCGGCCAAGGACCCCGGGCCCCTGACGCGCCCTCAGCGGGGCGGCGGCTGCAGTGGGATGCCCTCGGCCGCCAGGCGCGCCAGCGCCTGCATCACGCGGCCCTGCAGCTTGGGTGCCTCGGTCTGCATGACCTGCGTCATGGGCTGCATGAGTTGCGGCAGGTCCTGCGCCATCACGGCCATCGACTTGCGGCCGGCCGCGCTGTCGTAGAAGCTGCGCACGGCCTCGATCTCGGCCAGCGTGAAGCGCTCGACGTAAAGCCGCGTCATCGCGGCGTTCATCTCGGGCATCACCCGGGCCATGATCTCCCCCAGGCCCTCGGTCAGCGCGTCGCTCACGACGCTGGCGGCGCGTTCGCGCTGGGCCATCGTCAGGTGCGTGGCCGAGCGCAGCTGCTGCTCCAGCGGCGCGCGCAAAGCGGCCTTCATGGGGCCCAACATCTGCGCGGGGCCGGTGTGCTCGTTCATGAGGGCCACCACTTGGCGGGCTGCGGCCAGGCGGCGCTCGGTGTCGTCAGCCTGCGCCGCGGCCGGCCCCGCGACCGGCCCCGCGAAGGCCAAGGTTGAGGTGACGGCCAGGAGCAGGCTGCGGAATGACGAGCGGCGCATTGGACGACTCCACGAGCAGAAGACAGGGCCGCCAGCGTAACCCGACGGGCCAGCCGGACAGCCTGGCAGGATAGAGCATCGCCGCGGCGTTCGAATCGGGGACTGGCCTGGCCCAGGTAGAGCGCCACGCAGCAGCGTGGGCGCGTGAGCGAGCCACTCGGCGATGTGCCCATCAAAACGTCATCGCGCGAAGAGCGCGCGGTCAGTTTCACATTGACCGCGCGGGCCGCTCGAGTGCACGATCCGGGCCTTCACAACAAGGAAGATTCCGTCATGCCGAGCGCCACGCTGACCTTCACGATCAACCAGTTCCGGAGCCTGGCCACCGTGCCGGTGCAGCTGATGCTCACCGGTGCCGGCAGTTCGGCCGACGTCAACGTCACCGTATCGCCGCCGAGTCCGAACGTCTCGGTCGATGCCAACGGCGCCATCACCGTCAGGCGCAACGGCAGCAGCCGCTTGCAGCAGTCGTTGACGCTGGTGGTATCCGGCTATGCCGCGCTGGCCCTGGTCTTCAAGCAGACGACGGGCGGCAACGACCCGACTGGCGCCGCCGCCTTCGGAACCTACACACGCGTCAACGGCAACACCGGCTTGATGGTCACCGACAACGACTCGGGCAATGCCACCTGGGAGTTCTACGTGCTGGTGCAAAGCCTGACGACCGGCGACTTCGGGCTCATCGACCCGAAGATCACCAACCAGTGACGCTTGCGGCGCACCGGTGCCGGTGCACAGGCCCCACGGCACGGCGGCGCAGCATCAGGCGCTCAGCAAGGCCCGGTGTTCGGGCACGGCCCGGAGGTACTGCTGCCGGGCGGCGGTTTCCTCGATGCGGGCGGCGCGTGCCAGCAGCATGACCCGAGCACGCTGCAGCACCTCGGCCGCCAGCGCGGCGTCGGCGCTGGCCAGCGCCTGCCAGCACAGCCACTGGACGCGCAGGGGTTCCTCGGTGCCCTCCAGCGTGAGGCCGTGACGCCAGAGCAGGGCCACGTGCCGCGCATCGGCCAGCGCCTGCGCTTCGTCACCCGCCACCAGCGAACACTCGACGGCCGCCGCCCGTGCCTCGGCGGCCAGCTGCGGCAGCTGCATCTCGGCGAACATCGACTCCGCCTGCGCCAGGTGCGTGCGTGCCGTCTCGACCTGGCCGCTTGCCAACACCGCCTGACCCAGCACGCGCCAGGCCGCTGCCTCGGCCCATCGGTCCCGGGTGGCTGCCAGCAGCGACACCGCCGCCGCGGCTGCGCCCTGCGCGGCCACGGCGTCGCCCAGGCGCAGCCGCGCCAGGCCGAGGTTGATCAGGGTGATGCCCTCGTTCTGGCGCTGCCCGATCCGCACGAACAGCGCCAGCGCCTCGTCGAAACCCGCGGCTGCGGCCGCATGCTGGCCCAGCATCATCCGGGCGTAGGCCAGGTTGGTCAGCGTACCGCCTTCGTTGACGCGGTTGCCGAGCGACCGGTGCAGCGCCAGGGCCTCTTCGTAGCAACCGATGGCACGTGCGTGGTCGCCCTGTTCGTCCGCGGCCATGCCCAGATCGTTCAGCAGCATCGCCTCGGTGGCGCGGGCCTGGGCCTTGCGGGCCAGCGCCAGGGCCCGTTCGGCCTCCGCCAGGGCCGCATCGTGCTGCCCCAGGCGCAACAGGCACTGCATCAACAAGGCCCGGGCGTCGGCCTCGCGCTCCGGCGCCGACGATGGCGCGCAGGCCACGGCACGCTTGGCCAGGGTCAGCGCATCGGTGATGCGGCCGCTGTCGTAGCGGTGGCGAGCCTGGCGGCGCAGCGCCTGACTTTGTCGCCCGGCATCGCCGAGCTGCACCGCCAGTGACAGCAGCGTGTCCAGCTCGGGTGGCAGGACGCCGTGCTCGCTCTGCACCTCGAGCACGCGGCAGCGCAGCAGCTGCAGCGCATGGCGTCGCGGCAGGTCGTCGACCGGCGTCAGCACCAAGGCACGGGCCGCGTGCGCCAGGGCTTCTTCATTGGCATAGCGCTCGGCCGCGGCCTCGGCAGCAAGCTGCCAGTGCTGCAGCGCCAGCGCTGGCTCGCCACCCCGTTCGAAGTGCTCCGCGATGGTTGCCAGCGGCGCCTCGCCGAGCTGCGCCGCCAACCAGTGGGCGGCCCGCGCGTGCAGCTCGCGCTGCGTGCGCTTGAGCAGCCCGTCGTAGCAGACCTGGTGCAGCAGGTGACTGGCGAAGGTGTACTCGCCGGGGCTGTCGTCAGCGGGGACGAAGATCTCGCGGGCCAGCGGCTCGCTCAGACCCTGCGGCAGCGGCGCACCGAGCGCGCCAAGTGCCGACGGCGTGAAACGAAAGCCCACCACCGCGGCCAGCTGCGCCGTGCGGCGTGCCGCCTCGGGCAGCGCATCCAGGCGGGCCTGCAGCACGCCCACCAAGGTCACCGGCATCGGCAGCCTGTCCCACCGCTGGAGCTCCAGCCGCCGCCGCGGGCCGTCGGCGACGATCACCCCGCGGTCGACGAGCACGTTGATCAGCTCTTCCAGGTAGAACGGGTTGCCCGCCGCCTGTTCCACCAGCAACGCTTGCTGGGCCGCCGGCAGCGGCGCCAGGCGCGACAGCAGCGCATCGGCCAGCTCGGCCACCTGGCGTGCATCGAGGGGCTGCAGGTCAATGCGCTGGTGACGTGCGAAGTTGCCGCCCCAGTCCACCTGCTGCTCAAACAGCGACGGCCGAGTCAGCGTGAGCACCAGCGCTGGCAGGTCGGGGTGCGCTACCGCCAGATGTTCGATGTAGTTCAGCGTGCCCTCGTCGGCCCAGTGCGCGTCGTCGAGCAAGAGCACCAGCGGCTCGGTGCTGTCCCGGGCCCGCGCGCGCAGCCATTGGCTGGCGTGGAAGAACGCGCGGTCGCGCAGCTGTCGGGGTGCTGTCAGCAACGGCAGCAGCTCGGGCTCTGCGGAGAAATCCAGACCGATCAGGTGGCCCAGCACCGCCGCATCGGCGGGGCTGGCCAGCAGGCGCTCGGCGGCCTGCAGCCAGCGCGCACGGGCCAATGCCGGCGCTTCGCGCTCGGGCAGTTCCAGCCCCTGCACGAGCCACTGGCGCAGCAGTCCGTAGGGGCGGGACTTGCCCTGAGGACTGGCCTGGGCCCGCAGCCAGCGGCCAGGTGCGGCAGGGGCCTCGTCGTCGGCGGCTCCGGCCTGCCGCGCACGCCATTCGGACGCCAGCCGGGACTTGCCCAGGCCTGCCTCGGCCACCACGGTCAACAGCGTCAAACCCGAGGCGCGTGCCAGCTCGAAGGCCGACTGCAGCCGGGCAAGTTCGCCGTCGCGGCCGACCAGGGGGGACACGACGCCGTCGACGCCGCGCAGCACCGATCGCCGCTCGCCGGGCCGCGCGCCGAGCACGCGGTAGCTGCGCAGCGGCTCGGCCAGGCCCTTGACGACGAGCGGTGGCTGCTGCTGGACATCGAAGCGGCCGCGCACCGCCCGCCATGTGTCCTGGCTGATGAGCAGGCCACCCGGCGGCGCGGACTGCTCCAAACGGGCCGCCACGTTGACCGCGATGCCCCGCACGCTGTGATCGCCATCGACACCCGCGCCCAGCAGCACCGGGCCGGTGTGGATGCCCACGCGTGCGCCGAAGCCCTCGTAGCCGTGGCGCTCGTGGACGCTGTCGCCGAGCACGCGGGCCTCGGCCAGCATGGCCAGGCCGGCCAGCACGGCGCGCTCCGCATCGTCCTCCTGCGAGGTCGGCCCGCCGAACACGGCCAGCACGTTGTCGCCCGCGTACTGCAGCACGCGGCCATGGTGCATCTGCACGATGGACGTGAAGCGCTCCAGCGCTCCGTCCATCACGTGGTTGATCTGCTCCGGGTCGAGCAGACGGGCCAGGCTCGTCGAGCCGACGACGTCGAGGAAGAGGATGCTCACCTGCTTGAGCAGGGGCGCGGGCCCCGCACCCGCCAGCAGCGACTCCTGCTGCGCAGCCAGCGCCGCCAATGCCACGTCTGCCGCGGCCTCGCCCAGCGCGCCGCGCTGGCCCCGCACGGCCTGCATGGCCGCGGCAATCTGCGCCAGCGAATACGGCGTGGGCGCCGTCATCCCGCGCCCTGATCGGCAGCGTAGGCGGCCCGTGTCTGGCGTGCCGCCAGCCGGGCCGAGACAGCCGATCGCTGCAATGCGCTCATGTCGGCACGAAGTCTAGCGGTGGATCCGTGTCGCACATGACACCTGCGCCCACCTGGCCGAGAGCTGGAAGATCGCCGGCTCCGGAACCGGCGCGCCGAACCCGGTCTCGAGGAAGTCGAAGTCGCAGCCCTGGTCGGCCCGCCGGATGCGGCGGCCGAAGAGCCAGCCGCAGCCGCGTTCGCAGCGACGCTGCCGCAGCTCTGCCAGGCGGCGCGGCGGTGCGCGAGTTCCTCGCGGTCGACGGCCAGATCGATGCTGAGGACCGGCACGTCCAGCTTGATGCGCGCCGCTTCGCAACGCCGCCAGCGTGGCGCAGCGCGGCCGGATCTGGGAGCGTGGGCGGCAGAAGCCAGCGGCCGGTGAGCACGTGAACGCCGACCTCGTAGAACCGCGTTGAAGAGGCCATTTTCGAGTCGGGCAAGGGGTCGAGGACCCCCGAAACTGCCGCAAACTTCTGCATCGCGATTGTGCCGCGCAGACTCCTATGCGCAGTGGAGCGTGCCGTCGAGGAACTGCTCGTCCTCGGTGCTGCCCTTGAGCGCCGCGGTGGAGGCTTCCTTCTCGATCGTCGTGGCTACCGCGTCGAAGTAGCCCGTGCCGACCTCGCGCTGGTGCTTCACGGCGGTGAAGCCACGTTCGGCGGCGGCGAACTCCTGCTCCTGCAGCTCCACGAAGGCACTCATGTTGTGGCGTGCATAGCCGTAGGCGAGGTCGAACATGCCGTAGTTCAGGCTGTGGAAGCCGGCCAGCGTGATGAACTGGAACTTGTAGCCCATGGCGCCGAGCTCGCGCTGGAACCTGGCGATCGTGGCGTCGTCGAGGTTCTTCTTCCAGTTGAAGCTGGGGCTGCAGTTGTAGGCCAGCAGCTTGCCCGGGAACTTGGCGTGGATGGCGTCGGCGAAGGCCTTGGCGAAGCCCAGATCGGGCTTGCCGGTCTCGCACCAGATCAGGTCGGCATAGGGCGCGTAGGCCAGGCCGCGGCTGATGGCCTGGTCGAGGCCGTTGCGCGTGCGGAAGAAGCCCTCCACCGTGCGCTCGCCGGTGCAGAAGGGCCGGTCGTTGTCGTCGACGTCGCTCGTGATCAGGTCACCGGCTTCGGCGTCGGTGCGCGCCAGCAGGAGGGTGGGCACGCCCATGGTGTCGGCCGCCAGGCGGGCCGCCACCAGCTTGGCCACGGCCTCGCGGGTGGGCACCAGCACCTTGCCGCCCATGTGGCCGCACTTCTTGGCCGCGGCGAGCTGGTCCTCGAAGTGCACGCCGGCGGCACCGGCGTCGATCATGGCCTTCATCAGCTCGAAGGCGTTGAGCACGCCGCCGAAGCCGGCCTCGGCGTCGGCGACGATGGGTGCGAAGTAGTCGATGTCGTTCCTGCCCTCGCTCCACTGGATCTCGTCGGCGCGCTTGAAGGTCGCGTTGATGCGCTTGACCACCTTGGGCACCGAGTCCACCGAATACAGGCTCTGGTCGGGGTACATCTCGCCGTTGCTGTTGGCGTCACCCGCCACCTGCCAGCCGCTCAGGTAGATGGCCTTGAGGCCGGCCTTCACCTGCTGCATGGCCTGGTTGCCGGTGAGCGCGCCGAGGCTGTTGACGAAGGGCTCGCTGTGCATCAGGTTCCACAGCTTCTCGGCGCCGCGCTTGGCGAGCGTGTGCTCGATGGGCAGGCTGCCCCGCAGGCGCACCACGTCGGCGGCGGTGTAGCCGCGCTGGATGCCCTTCCAGCGCGGGTTCTGCGCCCAGTCGGTTTCGAGGGCGTCGATCTGTTGTCGGCGGGTCAGCTGGCTCATGGTGGGGCTCCTGAGGGGTTTCGAAAAAGGGCCGGTTTGATCCGGCGGCTGGCACCCAGTGTCGCCCAGCAAGAGCCATGTCAAACAACTGATGTCTTATAAAAGACAGAAGCTGAAATCGTTGGAGATCAAGGACTTGGAGATCTTGATCCGCATCATGAAAAGACGATGTCCGATGCGCAATGAACTTGACGCGGTGCAGCAAGCGGATTTCCACATCATGAAAAGCACTCATCAACCCGCGAAACGCAGCCAGCGCGCGTAGATGCGCCCGGCCAGCGCCTGGCTGGCCGCGAGGTGCCGGACGGTGTCGGCACGCAGGCGCGCCGCGCCGTGCCAGGTGGCCGGCCGCAACGCCCCGTCCGGGCCGGCCTCCTCGGCCTGCGCCTCGGCGGCCCAGGCCTCGAGCTTGGCCGCGTCCACCTCGATGTGGAACTGCATCGCCAGGTGCGGCTCCAGCGCGAAGGCCTGGCAAGGGCAGGCGACGTTGTGGGCCAGGCGCTCGGCGCCCGGGGGCAGGCCGAAGGCATCGCGGTGCCACTGGAACAGCACCGGCTCCCCGGGCCCTTCGCCCAGCCACTCCCGCGCCAGCGGCGAGGGCTGCCGCTGCACGGCATGCCAGCCGCGCTCGGGCGCTGGCGAGCGGCTGACCGCCGCGCCCAGGGCGCGCGCCATCAACTGCCCGCCCAGGCAGTGCCCCAGCACGGGCACGCCGGCCGCCACCGCCTGCCGGATGAGCCGCTCGGCCTGCCGCAGCGAGGGACGCTCGTCGTTGGCGCCCCACTCGCCGCCCAGCACGGCCAAGGCGCCGAAGCCGTCGATGCGCTCGGGGTAGGCGTCGCCCGCCGCGGTGTGGCGCAGGTCGACCCCGCGGCCCTGGGCGGCCAGCCAGGTGGCCAGGAAGGCCGGCCCGTCGTCGGGCAGGTGCTGGAGAACAAGGACGGGCTTCATGCTTTGCGCTCGGGCCGGCTGGGCTGCCTATGATCGGTCGCGAGTGTGCCCGCCGCGGGCCCGCCGCCCTCGCCTCACCACCTGCCCCGATGTCCGACTTCGCCTACCTCTCCGACAACCGTTTCCTCAAGGCCGGCCCGCCCGGCGACGGCACGCGCTGGGCCGTGGCCGGCGTGGCCTGGGACGGCTCCACCACCAACCGCAGCGGTTCGCGCATGGGGCCGCGCGCCATCCGCGAGGCCAGCCACATGCTGTGCGACGGCACGCACCCGGTGTTCGACCTCAGCCCGCTGGGCCAGCTCGGCGACGTGGGCGACCTGCGCCTGCCCAACACGGGCCTGGAGCGCATGCGCGAGGTCCTGCAGCGCGAGGCCGCGGCGCTGATTCCGCGCCACCGCATGCTGTGGCTGGGTGGCGACCACTCCATCACCCTGCCGCTGCTGCGCGAGTACCGCCGCCAGCTCGGCCAGCCGCTGGCGGTGATCCACTTCGACGCCCACTGCGACACCTGGAGCGACCACTTCGGCGAGCCCAGCGGCCACGGCACCTGGGTCTACGAGGCGATCCAGGAAGGCCTGGTGGTCGACGCCTGCTTCACGCAGATCGGCATCCGCTCGGCCGGCGAGCGCGCGGCGCGCGAGTACGTGCGCGAGCGCGGCGGCCAGATCTTCACGGCGCGCGAGCTGCGCGGCCTGGCCTCGGCGGCGCAGCTCGCGCCCGTGCTGCAGGCCATCCGCGGCCGCCTGGCCGAACACGGCCACCCGCCGCTGTACCTGAGCCTGGACATCGACTGCCTGGACCCCGCCTGCGCGCCCGGCACCGGCACGCCCGAGCCCGGCGGCCTGAGCAGCGCCCAGGTGCTGACGTTCCTGGAGGAACTCGCCGACCTGCCCTTCGTGGGCATGGACTGCGTGGAGGTCTCGCCGCCCTACGACCACGCCGAGATCACCAGCCAGGCCGCGGCGCACTTCGTGTGGACCTTCCTGTGCGGCCAGATCGCGCGCGAGCAGCGCGCCGCGGCCCGCTGGCGAGGGCCGTGACGGCCTCATGAACAGCCCCGCGCGCACCGCGGTTGGTGCGGCGGGGCCACGGTCCTGCGGCTTTGTGGTGCCCCGTGCGGGTGCCGGGGCCCCGGTTTGGCGACAGCCCCTGCCCCGCGACGGGGCGGCTTCCTAAGGTGCGAACACGTGGTGTCGCGGCGGGTGTGCTCCCGCCGCGGCACACGCCCCCGGCCGGCTGGCCGGGGCCCCGTGTCCACCAACAGGAAGCCTCCTCATGAAGAAGCAACTCGCCCTCCTCACGCTCACGGCCCTGGCCGCGGCCACGGCCGCCACCGCCCAGGCCCAGACCAGCTCGGTCACGCTGTTCGGCATCGTCGACGCCAGCCTGCGCCAGGTGAAGAACGGCGGCGACAGCGTCAGCTCGCTGGCCAGCAGTGGCATCAACTCCAGCCGCCTGGGTGTGCGCGGCGTCGAAGACCTCGGTGGCGGCCTGCGCGCCGGCTTCTGGCTGGAGCATGGCTTCGCTACCGACTCTGGCACGCAGAGCGACAACGCCCGCTTCTGGAACCGCCGCTCCACCGTGTCGCTGATCGGCGGCTTCGGCGAGATCCGCCTCGGCCGTGACTTAACGCCCACCTACACGGGCTGGGGCGACTTCGACGCCTTCGGCGACAACGGTGTCGGCGCGGTCGGCAAGTTCAACGACCGCCTCGGCAGCAACGTCGACACGCTGACGCGCTCGGACAACCAGGTCAGCTACTTCCTGCCCTCGATGGGCGGCGTCTACGGCCAGGTGTCGGTGGCCGCGGGTGAAGGCGTGGCCGGCCGCAAGATGGTCGCCGGCCGCGTCGGCTACTCGGCGGGCCCGCTCAACGTGTCGCTGGCCATGGGCAACACCGAGGTCACGGCCACCGCAGGCAGCGACAAGCACGACGTCATCGTCGTCGGTGGCGCCTACGACTTTGGCGTGGTGCGCGTGCTGGCCTCGTGGCGCAGCAACGAGTTCGGCGCCGGCCAGGTCGACGTCACCGCCCTCGGCGCCACGGTGCCGCTGGGCCAGGGCTCGCTGCGCGCCTCGTACACGCGCGCCGACGGCCAGGGCCGCACACCCGCGGGTGCGGCCATCGCCGGCAACGACGCCAGTCAGATCGCGCTGGGCTACGTGCACTCGCTGTCCAAGCGCACCTCGCTGTACGCGACCTACGCACGCGTGGCCAACGACGGCCTGGCCACCTACGCCGTGGGCACGCCGCCCGCGATCGCAGGCGGTGCCACGTCGACCGGCTACGAGTTCGGCGTCCGCCACTCGTTCTGATGACGCGGTGGTGACGGAGGGATGACCGAGGGCTAACGCGTTTGTGACGTGCAATGTGACAGCCGGCATTGCCTTACAGAACGGTAATCCTCGCGCCATCCATCTGTTGGTCGGGCTGCCTACGGTAGCGGGCAGTTCCACATCGCACGGGAGGCCCGACCATGAAGCGACAAGACATCCGCCTGCTCGCCCTGGCGCGCCAGGGCGACCTCGCGGCGCGCTGCGAAGTCGGCCGCCGCTACCTGCTGGGCGCCGATGGCTTCCCGCAGCACCTGCCCACGGGGCTGGAGCACCTGCGCCAGGCGGCGCGGCAAGACGCAGGCCGCGCCTCGCGCGTGCTCGCCGAATGCCTGCCGCTGCACGAGCTGCTGCGCGCCGGTGAACTGCCCACCTTGCAGCGCGCGGCCGCCGACGGCAGCGCGGCCGCCCAATGGCGCCTGGGCCTCGTGATGCTGGGCCTGGGTGGCCCGGAGGCCGACGAGGGCCTGGCGCTGCTGCGCCGCGCCGCGCCCGGCGAGCCCGTTGCCGAAGGCCTCCTCGACGCCGCCTGGTCGGCCATAGCCGCGCAGAGGCTGGTGGTGACGCTGCGGCGCGCAGCCGAGCTGGCGGCGGTCGATGCCCCGGCCGTGGCTCTGTGGCTGGCCGAACGCACGCTGGCGCAGGACCGCCCCGGGCCCGCAGCCGCCGCCCTGGTGGCGGCCTGCGAGCTGGGCGAGGGCGAGTCGGGCGCCCTGCCCGAGGACGCTGCCCTCGGGCTGGTGGCCCTGGTGCGGCGCTGCCGCGACACCGGCCAGCGCCTGCCCGCGCTGCCCCCCGAACTGCTGCGCCAGGCCCTCGATCAGCGCGCCGCGGCCGGCGAGCGCGACGCGCTCTCGTGGCTGGGCCGCGGCCTCAGCGGCCTGCCCGCCGCAGGCCTGCCCGGCGCCGTGTTCGACGGCCAGCTCAACGTGCGCAAGGGCGCGGCCTGGCTGCTGCGCGCCGCCGACGCCGGCGATGCCGAGGCCTGGCTGCTGCTATACGGCCTGTACGCCGACCACAGCCTCTCGGTGGCCAATCCGCAGATGGCGCGCTTCTTCCTCGAGAAGGCGGCGCACGAGGGCCTGGCCGAGGCCCAGCGCAAGCTCGGCGCCCTCATGCTGCGCGGCGCGGCCACGCTGGCGGATTCCGAGCAGGCCATCGCCTGGCTGCACGCCGCCGCGCTTCAGGGTGACGGCCACGCGCACACGCTGCTGAAGTCGCTGGTGCTGCCGGTGGCCGGCCGCGACAGCGACGCCGCCTGGGCGCTGTCGATGGTGCAGGAGCACGACGTGGGCCTGGCCGCGCGTCTGGCCCTGGCGCGCGCCTTCGGCCTGACCAAGCTCGAGGCGCTCAGCGTCGATCCTGTGCAGGGCCTGCGCCCCTGGGGCCTGGTGGTGGGCCGCAACCCCTTCATCGTGCAGGCGCGGCTGTCGGCGCCGCGCGCCGTGCCGGCGCTCGACGCCGCGGCCCAGGACGTGGCGCAGCGCGCGGCCACGCTGTTTGCGCAGCTGCCGGCCGGGGGCGACCTGCGCGTGCGTTCCTTGCGCCAGCGCCGGCTGTTCGAACGGCTGAGCCTGTCGGACGAACTGTTCTTCGCCGACGCCAGCGCCAGCGTGCTCGACACCCTGCGCCTGGGCCCCAAGTGGGCGCACCGCACGCGCGCGCCGCTGGCGATGGCGCTGGCGGCCTGAGCCCCGGCCTCAGCCCGGCAGCGGCAGCGCCGTCGTTCGCTTGACGGTGCGCAGCACCAGCATCGAGTTGCTGCGCACCACGCCGGGCAGCCGCGCCAGCACCTCGGCGTGGAAGCGCTCGAGGTCTTCGGCGTCGCGGTAGGTGAAGCGCACCAGGTAGTCGTTGGCGCCGGCCACGTAATGGCAGTCCAGGATCTCGGGCGTGTCGGCCACAGCCTGCTCGAAGGCCTGGCGCACGGCGGGCTGCGTACTCTCGAGGTTGATGATGGTGAAGCTGGTGCCCGGCCGGCCGACGGCGCGCGGGTTGAGCAGCGCCACGTACGCGGCGATGACGCCGGCATCCTCCAGCGCCTTGACGCGGCGCAGGCAGGCGCTGGGGCTCAGGTGCACCTGCTGCGCCAGCGCCTGGTTGGAAATGCGGCCCTCGCGCTGCAGCGCCGCCAGGATGGCACAGTCGATCGCATCCAGTTGCACGACGGGGCTTGCAGATGGCATGTTCTTGCGCCAGAAAGCTGATGTGCCGCAGCGGATTGTGCCGCCGAGGGTTGCCCCGGTCCAGCTTGGCAAGCACATTGCGCGCCGGGCTGGCTAGACTGAGCGGGCCAATCCGCACACCTTCTTTCGCAGGTCCCGCCATGAACAAAGCCCTCGACCCCGCCCTGATGCAAGCCGCCGAATCCGTGGGCAGTCAGCTGCCCGCGTCGATGGCGGCGTACTGGATGCCGTTCACGGCCAACCGCCAGTTCAAGAAGTCGCCGCGGCTGCTGGCCCGCGCCAGCGGCATGCACTACTGGGACGTGCACGGCCGCGAGGTGCTCGACGGCGTGGCCGGCCTGTGGTGCGTGAACGCCGGCCACAACCGGCCGCGCATCACCGCCGCCATCCAGGCCCAGGCCGCCGAGATGGACTTCGCACCGCCCTTCCAGATGGGCCACCCCAAGGCCTTCGACCTGGCCGAGCGCGTGGCCGCGCTGGCGCCGGCCGGCATGGGCAAGGTGTTCTTCGCCAACAGCGGCAGCGAGGCTGTGGATTCGGCGCTCAAGATGGCTCTGGCCTACCACCGCGTGCGCGGCGAGGGCACGCGCACGCGCCTGATCGGCCGCGAACGCGGCTACCACGGTGTCAACTTCGGCGGCATCTCGGTGGGCGGGATGATCGGCAACCGCAAGACCTTCGGCCTGGCCGTGGCTGGCACCGACCACATCCGCCACACGCACGACCCGGCGCGCAACGCCTACAGCCAGGGCCAGCCGGCCCACGGCGCCGACTTCGCCGACGACCTCGACAAGCTCGTCGCCCTGCATGACGCGAGCAACATGGCCGCCGTGATCGTGGAGCCCATCGCCGGCAGCACCGGCGTGCTCATCCCGCCGGCCGGCTACCTGCAGAAGCTGCGCGAGATCTGCACCAAGCACGGCATCCTGCTGATCTTTGACGAGGTCATCACCGGCTTCGGCCGCACCGGCAACCCCTTCGCGGCGCAGACCTTCGGCGTCACGCCGGACATGATCACCTGCGCCAAGGGCCTGACCAACGGCGCCGTGCCCATGGGCGCGGTGATCGTGCGCGACGAGATCCACGACGCCTTCATGACCGGGCCCGAGCACCTGATCGAGTTCCCGCACGGCTACACCTACTCGGGCCACCCGCTGGCCTGCGCCGCGGGCATCGGCACGCTGGACACCTACGCCGAGGAAGGCCTGCTGACGCGCGCCGCCCCCGCGCCGGGCGGCATCGCGGCCTACTTCGCGGCCGGCGTGCACTCGCTCAAGGGCGAGCCGCATGTCATCGACGTGCGCAACTTCGGCCTCGTGGCCGGCATCGAACTGCAGGCGATCGCGGGCGAGCCGACCAAGCGTGCGTTCTCGGTCTTCCTCGACTGCTGGGAGCGGGGCCTGATGATCCGCACCACGGGCGACACCCTCGCGCTGTCGCCGCCGCTGATCATCGAGCGCGCACACGTCGACCGCCTCATCGAGACCATCCGCACGGCGTTGCGCCGGGCGGCTTGACGGCGGCTGCTGCCGGACTGCCCCGCCCCGAGCCCGCATGCCGCTGCTGGACACCGACCAGGCCCTGACGCGCAACTCGTACTACGCGGCCACCGCGCCGCAGGCACCGGTCTTCACCCCACTTTTGGGCGAGGCCCGCTGCGACGTGGCCGTGGTGGGCGGCGGCCTCGCCGGGCTGAGCGCGGCGCTGGATCTGCGGCATCGCGGCTTCGACGTTGTGCTGCTGGAGTCGCGCCAGATCGGCTTCGGCGCCAGCGGCCGCAACGGCGGCCAGGCCATCCACGGCCTGGCCTGTGACCAAGACACCATCGAGCAGCAGCTGGGCCTGGACGAGGCACGCCGTGTGTGGGCCCTGTCCATCGAGGCGCTGGACCTGCTGCGCGCGCGCATCGCCGAGCACGGCATCGCCTGCGACTGGCAGGACGGCTTCCTTGGCGTGGCCACCACGCCGCGCAAGGCCGCAGCCCTGGAGGCGCAGGCTGATAGGCTGGAGCGCGTCTATGGCTACACCCAGACGCGCATCGCCGCGGCGGAGCTGGGCCGCTGGATCGCCAGCCCGCGCTTGTGCGGCGCCGTGCACGACCCGCGCTCGGGCCACCTGCACCCGCTGAAGTACACGCGCGGCCTGGCGGCCGCCGCCGCGCGCGCGGGCGTGCGCCTGCACGAGGGCACGCAGGCCAGCGCGCTGGTGCCGGGCGAGCGCCCGCTGCTGCGCACCACCAGCGCGCAGGGCGGGGGCACGCTGCACGCGCGGCAGGTGCTGCTGGCCGGCAACGTCTACCTGCACGGCGGGGCGCCGCCGCTGGCGCCGACGCTTGCGGCCCGCGTCATGCCCGTCGGCACCTACATCGCCTGCACCGAGGCGCTGCCGCGCGCCACGGCCGACGCGCTGATTCCCGACCGCAGCGCCGCCTGCGACACCAACTTCGTTCTCGAATACTTCCGCACCACGGCCGACCACCGCATGCTCTACGGCGGCCGCGTCAGCTACAGCACCGTCACGCCAGCGCGGCTGGCCGAGAGCCTGCGGCAGCGCATGGTGCACACCTTCCCGCAGCTGGCGGGCGCGAAGGTGGAATACGCCTGGGGCGGCTTCGCGGACATCTCCATGAACCGCGCGCCCGACTTCGGGCGCCTGCCCGCCGCCACGCCGGGCGGGCCGGCCAACGTGTACTACCTGCAGGGCTTCAGCGGCCATGGCCTGGCGCTGACCGGCCTGGCCGGCCGCCTGGTGGCCGAGGCCATGTGCGGCGACAGCGCGCGCTTCGACGTCTTCGCGCGGCTGCGGCACCGCCCCTTCCCGGGCGGCCCGTGGCTGCGCACCCCCGCGCTCGTGCTGGGCATGGCCTGGTACCGGCTGCGCGATATGCTCGGCTGAAAGGCCCGTCGTGCATCCATCGCCCTCCGCTCCGCCGTCGCTGGTGCTGGTCAGCAGCTGCAACCAGGTGCTGGCCGGCCACCCCTCGCACACCGTGGGCCGCAAATACGTCGACGCGGTGCGGCTGGCCGGCGCGCTGCCGCTGATCGCGCCGCCCGTCGCCGCGGATCAGCTGCCGGGCCTGCTCGAGCAGGTGCACGGCCTGCTGCTCACCGGCTCACCCAGCAACGTGCACCCGGCGCACTTCGGCCAGGCCGTGCAAGACGGAAACCTGCCGTTGGACCCCGAGCGTGATGCCTGGACGCTGCCGCTGGCGCGCCTGGCGCTGGCGCGCGGCCTGCCGCTGCTGGCCATCTGCCGCGGCGCACAAGAGGTGAACGTGGCGCTCGGCGGCACGCTGCACCAGGCCGTGCAGGAGGTACCGGGCTACGATGACCACCGCGGCGCCAGCGCGCGCGGCGATGGGCCTTCGGTCGAGGAGGTCTACGCGCCCGCCCACGACGTGGCCGTGGAGCCCGGCGGCCTGCTCGCGCGGCTCTTGCCCGAGCGCCGCTTCACCGTCAACTCCATCCACGGCCAGGGCGTGAACCGCCTGGCGCCGGGGCTGCGCATCGAGGCGCGCGCGCCCGACGGCTTCATCGAAGCCTTTACGCAGCCCTCGGCGCCCGGCTTCAACCTGTGCGTCCAGTGGCACCCCGAGTGGCAGGCCGCCGGCAACCCGCAGTCGATGCGCATCCTGCGCGCCTTCGGCGACGCCGTGCACATGTACCGCGACCGTGTGCGCGGCCCTTTGCCTGAGCGCGAGCCCACCCTGGCCCGCTAGAACCCTGCCGCGCAACCGGGCCCCGCGGCGCAGCCGACCTTCAGGTGCCCCATGTCATCCAAGCCCCACTTCACGTTCGCCGAGCTCGAGCAGTGGCTCGACCAGAACCGCGTCACCGAGATCGAGTGCCTCGTGCCCGACCTCACCGGCGTGGCCCGCGGCAAGATCCTGCCGCGCCAGAAATTCACCGAGGACCGCGGGATGCGGCTGCCCGAGGCCGTCGTGGCCATGGGCGTGACGGGCGAGTTCCCCGAGGAAGGGCCGTACTACGACGTCATCACGCCCACCGACCGCGACATGCACCTGCGCCCCGATCCCAGCACAGTGCGCATCGTGCCCTGGGCCACCGACCCCACGGCGCAGGTGATCCACGACTGTTATGACCGCGAGGGCCGGCTGGTGCCCTTTGCGCCGCGCAGCGTGCTGCGCCATGTGTGCGACCTGTTCGACGCCAAGGGCTGGGCACCCGTGGTGGCGCCCGAGCTCGAGTTCTACCTGGTGGCGCGCAACACCGACCCCGACGTGCCGCTGAAGCCGCCCGTGGGCCGCAGCGGCCGGGCCGAGACCAGCCGCCAGGCCTACAGCATCGATGCCGTCAACGAGTTCGACCCGCTGTTCGAGGACGTCTACGCCTACTGCGAGCGCATGGAGCTCAACGTCGACACCCTCATCCACGAGGTCGGCGCGGGCCAGATGGAGATCAACTTCTTCCACGCCCACCCGCTGGGGCTGGCCGACGAGGTGTTCCTGTTCAAGCGCACGGTGCGCGAGGCGGCGCTGCGCCACGACATGTTCGCCACCTTCATGGCCAAGCCGATTGCCGGCGAGCCGGGCAGCGCCATGCACATCCATCAGAGCGTGGTCGACAAGTCCACGGGCCAGAACATCTTCAGCAACCCCGACTTCACGCCCAGCCGGGAGTTCTACTGGTACATCGGCGGCCTGCAGAAGTACATCCCGGCAGCGATGGCCCTCTTCGCGCCCTACGTCAACAGCTACCGCCGCCTGGTGCGCAGCAACGCCGCGCCGATCAACATCCAGTGGGGCACCGACAACCGCACGGTGGGCATCCGCAGCCCGGTGGCGGGTGCGGCGGCGCGCCGTGTCGAGAACCGCGTCATCGGCGCCGACGCCAACCCCTACGTGGCGCTGGCGGCCACGCTGGCCTGCGGGTATCTCGGCATCGTCAACCAGATCGAGCCGGCGCCCGAGTGCAAGGGCGACGCCTACCTCGGCGACTTCCAGCTGCCGCGCAGCCTGGGCGAGGCACTGACGCTGCTGCGCGAAGAAGCCGACCTCGCCGCCGTGCTGGGCCGCGAGTTCGTCACCGTCTACACCGAGGTCAAGGAGATCGAGTACGCCGAGTTCATGAAGGTGATCTCGCCCTGGGAGCGGGAGCACCTGCTCCTGCACGTCTGACGAAAGGCCGGCCATGGAACGCAGCACCCACGAGTGGCAGGCCGCCGACGCGGCGCACTTCCTGCACCCCTTCACCGATTTCAAGGGCCTGGCCCGCAAAGGCTCGCGCATCATCGAGCGCGCCGACAACATCTACCTCTGGGACAGCGACGGCCACAAGATCCTCGACGCCATGAGCGGCCTGTGGTGCGTCAACGTCGGCTACGGACAGCAGGCGCTGGTGGATGCCGCCACGGCGCAGCTCAAGCAGCTGCCCTTCTACAACGCCTTCTTCCAGACGGCCACGCCGCCGGCCATCCGGCTGGCCGAGGTGCTGGCCGAGGTGACGCCAGGCTTCCAGCACGTGTTCTACAGCGGCAGCGGCAGCGAGGGCAACGACACCGTGGTGCGCATGGTGCGCCGCTACTGGGACGTGATGGGGCAGCCCGGGCGCAGCGTCATCATCAGCCGCCACAACGCCTACCACGGCAGCACGATGGCCGGCGCCTCGCTGGGCGGCATGGCCGGCATGCACGCGCAGGGCGGGCTGCCGATCCCGGGCATCGAGCACATCGAGCAGCCGTACTGGTGGGCGCACGGCCGGCCGCAGGGGCTCAGCCGCGACGCGTTCGGCCTGCAGGCCGCGCGCTGGCTCGAGGAGCGCATCGAGGCCATCGGCGCCGACAAGGTGGCGGCCTTCATTGGCGAGCCGGTGCAGGGTGCCGGCGGCGTGATCATCCCGCCGGCCACCTACTGGCCCGAGGTCGAGCGCATCTGCCGCAGGCACGGCATCCTGTTGGTCAGCGACGAGGTCATCTGCGGCTTCGGCCGCACCGGCCGCTGGTTCGGCAGCGAGACCCTGGGCTTCAAGCCCGACCTCATGACCTTCGCCAAGGGCGTGACCAGCGGCTATATCCCGCTGGGCGGCGTGCTCGTGGGCGCGCGCGTGGCCGAGGCGCTCATCGAGCGCGGCGGCGAGTTCAACCACGGCTACACCTACAGCGGCCACCCGGTGGCCTGCGCGGTGGCGTTGGCCAATATCGCGCTGATCCGCGAGCAGCGGCTGGTGGAGCACGTGCACGACGACGTCGGGCCGTACCTGGCCGCGCGCTACCGCGAGCTGGCCGAACACCCGCTGGTGGGCGACGCCGAAACCTGCGGGCTGATGGGGGCTTTGCTGCTCGTCAAGGACAAGGCTGCCGGCGAAGCTTTCCCGGAGGAAGTCGAGATCGGCATGGTCTGCCGCGGCCACTGCTTCGGCCAGGGCCTGATCATGCGCGCCGTGGGCGACCGCATGATCATCGCGCCGCCGCTGGTGATCACGCGCGCGCAGATCGACGAGATGGTGGCGCTGATCCGTCGTTGCCTCGATCTGACGTTGGCGCAAGCCCGGACTCAGGGCTGGGCCCGCTGATTGCTAGACTGCCCCACCCGTTCGGAGGATGACCGCATGAAGACGAAGTTCGCCCTGATCGCCACCCTCGCCGCGGCCTGCGCGGCGATGCCGTCCGCCCAGGCCCAGGAGGAGGAGAAGATCCTCACCATCTACAACTGGTCGGACTACATCGCCGAGGACACGATCCGCAACTTCGAGCGCGAGACGGGCATCAAGGTCCGCTACGACAACTTCGACAACAACGAGATCGTGCACGCCAAGCTGGTGGCGGGCAAGACGGGCTACGACATCGTCATTCCCAGCTCCAACTGGGCCAAGCTGCAGATCGACGGCGGCTTGTTGCAGCCCCTGAACAAGGCCCTGCTGCCGAACCTGCGCAACCTCGATCCCGCCGTGCAGGCCCAGCTGGCGCGCATGGACCCCGGCAACAACTACATGGTCAACTGGCTGTGGGGCTACACCACCGTCGGCATCAACGTCGACAAGGTCCGCGCCGCGCTGGGCAACCTGCCGATGCCCGAGAACGCCTGGGACCTGGTGTTCAAGCCCGAGTACATCAGCCGCCTGAAGAGCTGCGGCGTGAGCTTCCTCGACAGCGCCACCGAGGTGGTGCCCGCCGCGCTGCACTACCTGGGCAAGCCTTCGTTCAGCAAGAACCCGGCCGACTACGCCGCCGCCGCGCAGCTGCTCAAGACGGTGCGCCCGCACGTGACGCTGTTTTCCAGCAGCGGCTACATCAACGACATGGCCAGCGGCAGCATCTGCGTTGCCCTGGGCTGGAGCGGCGACATCGGCCAGGCGCGTCAGCGCGCCATCGACGGCAAGACGGGCCAGAACATCCAGACGCTGATCCCGCGCACCGGCGGCCTGCTGTTCTTCGACGTCATGGTGATCCCGGCCGATGCACCAAGGCCGGGCAACGCGCACAGATTCATCAACTACATCCTGCGCCCCGAGGTGCACGCCTCGCTCACCAACAAGGTGATGTACGCCAACCCCAACGCCGAGAGCCGCCGCCACGTGCGGCCCGAGGTGGCGGCCAATCCCACGGTGTTCCTGAGCCCCGCCGACATGGCCAAGATGGTGCCGCCCGACGCCATCAACAACGACCTGCGCCGCCTGATGACGCGCACCTTCACCAGCTTCAAGACCGGCCTGTGAGTCCCGCGGTGGCCGACAAGCCGGCGTTCCTGCAGATCCAGGACGTCGTCAAAGACTTCAACGGCTTCAAGGCCGTCAACCAGGTCAGCCTGGACATCGCCAAGGGCGAGATCTTCGCGCTGCTGGGCAGCTCGGGCTGCGGCAAGAGCACGCTGCTGCGCATGCTGGCCGGCTTCGAGCAGCCCACCTCGGGCCGCATCGTGCTGGAGGGACAAGACCTGGCGGGCCTGCCGCCCTACCAGCGGCCCATGAACATGATGTTCCAGAGCTACGCGCTGTTCCCCCACCTCACCGTGTGGGACAACATCGCGTTCGGCCTCAGGCGCGAGGGCCTGCCCACGGCCCAGGTGGCCGAACGTGTGGACGCCATGCTCAAGCTGGTGCAGCTCGCCAAGTTCGCCAAGCGCAAGCCGCACCAGCTGTCGGGCGGCCAGCAGCAGCGCGTGGCCCTGGCGCGCAGCCTGGCCAAGCAGCCGCGCCTGCTGCTGCTGGACGAGCCGCTGGGCGCGCTCGACAAGAAGCTGCGCGAGCAGACGCAGATCGAGCTCGTCAACATCATCGAGAGCGTGGGCGTGACCTGCGTGATGGTCACGCACGACCAGGAAGAGGCCATGACCATGGCCAGCCGCATCGCCATCATGAGCGAGGGCCGCTTCCTGCAGGTGGGCGCGCCGGGCGATCTGTACGAGACGCCGGCCACGCGCTTCGTGGCCGACTTCATCGGCAACGTCAACCTCATGGCCGGCACGCTCGACGAGGACGAGGCCGACCACTGCGTGGTGGGCAGCGCCGACTGCCGGCACTACGTGGGCCACGGCATCACCGGCACGCAGGGCATGGCGGTGACGGTGGCGCTCAGGCCCGAGAAGATCCATCTCTCGCGCCAGCAGCCCTTGGGCCCCGACGGCCAGCCCGACCCCTACAACTCGGCACCGGGCACGATCAAGGAGATGTCGTACTTCGGCAGCTACACCGTGTTCCACGTGCAGCTGGGCAGCGGCGCCCTGCTCAAGGTGAGCCTGGCCAACACGCAGCGCCACCGCGACGACGCCTTCACCTGGGGCGACACCGTGTGGGCGCACTGGTCGCGTTCGGCCCACGTGGTGCTCACGCAATGAACCCGGCATGGGTGCGCCGCCAATGAACGGCTTCCAGCGGCTGGTGGTCAGCGCCTTCGGCGGGCGCGGGCTCGTCATCGCGCTGCCTTTCCTGTTCCTGCTGCTGTTCTTCATGGCGCCGTTCTTCATCGTCGGCAAGATCAGCGTCTCCGAGATGGAGACCGTCACCTTCAAGGACCTGGTCACCTGGTCCGAGGGCGTGCTGACGATCTCGCTGAAGTTCGGCAGCTACCAGTTCATCGCTGCCGACCCGCTGTACTGGCAGACCTACCTCAACAGCCTGCAGTACGCCGGGGTGACGACGCTGCTGTGCCTGTGCATCGGCTACCCGTTCGCCTACTTCATGGCGCGGGCCAAGAGCACGGTGCAGCCGGCGCTGCTGATGCTGGTGATGCTGCCCTTCTGGACGAGCTTCCTGCTGCGCGTGTACGCCTGGCGCGGGCTGCTCACCGATGGCGGCTGGGTGGCGGAGCTGGTCGTCGGCCTTGGCCTGGACCGGGTGCTGTACGCCCTGGGGATGATCAGCGCGCCGGGCAACCTCATGCACACCCCGTTCTCGCTGGTGCTGGGCATGACCTACACCTACCTGCCCTTCATGATCCTGCCGCTGTACGCCAACCTGGCGAAGATGGATCTGCGCCTGCTGGAGGCTGCCGCCGACCTCGGCGCCACCCCGTGGACGGCGTTCTGGAAGATCACCGTGCCACTGTCCAAGGCCGGCATCATCGCCGGCAGCATGCTGGTGTTCATTCCGTGCATCGGCGAGTTCGTGATCCCCGAGCTGCTGGGCGGCCCCGAGACGCTCATGATCGGCCGCGTGCTCTGGGACGAGTTCTTCAGCAACAACGACTGGCCGATGGCCTCGAGCGTGGCGGTGGTGATGATCCTGCTCATCATCGTGCCGCTGTCGATCTTCAACAAGTACCAGGCCGAGGCGGCTGAGAAGCGGTGAGCACACCATGAGGGCCGCCGACATCAACCGCTGGTTCGGCCGGGGCTGGCTGGGTGCGGGCTTTCTGTTCCTGTACCTGCCGATCGTTGCGCTGATCGTCTTCTCGTTCAACGACTCGCCCATCCCCAACGTCTGGCGCGGCTTCACGCTCAAGTGGTATGAAGCGCTGCTGCGCGACCAGGAGATGCTCTCCGGCCTGTGGCTGAGCTTCAAGATCGCGCTGCTCACGGCCTGCGGCTCGGTGGTGCTGGGCACGCTGGCGGCTTTTGCACTCGTCAAGTACAAGCGCTTCAAGGGACGCACGCTGTTGTCCGGCATGGTCAGCGCGCCGCTCGTCATGCCCGAGGTGGTGGTGGGCCTGAGCCTGCTGCTGATGATGGTCAGCGTGCAGCGCGCTTTAGGCTTCCCGGAGCGGGGCATGTTCACCATCTGGCTCGGCCACCTGCTGCTGGGCATGGCCTATGCCACCGTGGTGGTGCAGGCCCGGCTGCAAGACCTCAACCCCCAGCTCGAAGAAGCCGCGATGGACCTGGGTGCGAGACCGCACCAGGTGTTCTGGCTCGTCACGCTGCCCATGATCGCGCAGAGCCTGGTCTCGGCCTGGCTGCTGACCTTCACGCTCAGCCTCGACGACGTCGTGCTGTCGGCCTTCCTGTCGGGCCCCGGCTCGACGACGATGCCGCTGGTGATCTTTTCGCGCGCGAGGCTGGGGCTGAACCCCAGCGTCAACGCCGTGGCCACGGTGATCGTGGTCGTGGTGGCCGTGGGCGTGGTGCTCGCGAGCTACCTCATCGCGCGCGGCGAACGCCGCCGTCAGCAGGAGATGGCCGCCGCCGCGCGCGGCTGAGCCCCGATCGAACCCACACCCGAGCGAGGAGAACCCATGACCCGCCATTGCCCCCCCACCGTGCTCCGCGCCGTCGCTGCCGCGGCCGCCCTTGTCGCCACTGCGCTGCCCGCCGCCGCGCAGGGCAACGACGCGCTGCTGCAGGAGATCAAGGCGCTGCGCGACCGCGTCGAGCAGCTCGAGCGGCAGGTCCGCGTCCAGCCGGCCGCGCCCAAGCCCGGCGAGTGGGGCATGACGCCGGAGCAGGCGCGCGAGCTCAACCGCATCGCCGTCAAGACCGAGGCGCTGCAGGACAACTTCACCGACCAGGGCTTCAAGGGCCTGAAGATCAGCGGCCAGCTCGACCCCACCTACATCGTCAACCGCCGCCAGAACGACCGCACGTTTGTCTTCCTGAACAACGGCGACGCGCGCTACACCTACGACAACGGCTACTTCGGCATGGCCGTCATCGACTTCGAGAAAGAGACCGAAGGCGGCACGCGCTGGAAGCTGACCCTGGCGCCGGAGCGCGGCACCGGTGCGGTGGCCAACAGCCGCTCGATCGTGCACGAGGCCTCGGTGTCGCTGCCGCTGTCGGACCTGCAGACGCGCCTCTGGCTGGGCCAGATCCCCGACTGGACGGGCTACGAGATCACGCTGCCGGCCGGCAACAAGCTGATCACCCACAACCTCCTGTTCGACTTCACGGCGCCCACCGCCTACACCGGCGCGGTGCTCGATGTGACGCGCGGCAAGTGGTGGAGCCGCGTCGGCCTGGCCAACTTCAACAGCGCGCGCCAGAGCCCGGGCAACAACACCCCCGTGATCGTCTACCGCGTCGACTACGCCAAGGGCGAGTTCTCGGGCTTCGGCTTCAGCGGGCTGCACGGGAAGATCCCCAATTTCGCGGCCGACGGCACCTACAGCGTCGACACCGGGACGACCGACCCGGACACCGGCGAGGCGATCTTCGAGGATAGGCCGTTGCCGGGCGCCGGCAAGAACACCAGGGCCAACCTCTTCGAGGTCGACGCCTACTACACGCGCGGCGACTGGAGCCTGTTCGGCCAGGTCAGCTTCGGCCAGCAGAAAGGCGCGGCCATCTTCAACAGCGATGGCGTGCTGCGCGACGCCCGCTGGTGGGGCGTGTCGGGCACGGCCGCCTACAAGATCACGCCGCGTCTGGAGGGCATGCTGCGCGCCGACTACATCGCCAACAAGAACAACGGCGGCGGCCTGCTGGGCTACAGCGGCGACGACGACATCAACGGCATCGGCCGTGGCCTCGATGCCGACGGCAACTACGCCAAGGGCGCGGGCATCGGCAGCAACCGCTGGGCGCTCACCTTGGGCATGAACTACCTCTACGACGAGAACACCATCGTCAAGTTCGAAGTGCGCCAGGATGGGGCCAGCCAGCCGGTTTTCTACGACACCAAGAGCAGCCGCCACTACAAGAGCAACACCCTGCTGGGCGCCTCGGTGGTGGTGAGCTTCTGATGGCTGCGGCGGCGGTGGACTGGACGGCGCGCGCCGCAGCGCTGGCCATCGACGGCCGCGCCGTCATCGACGGCCAGCGCTGCGATGCCGCCAGCGGCGAGCGCTTTGACTGCATCAGCCCCATCGACGGCCGCGTGCTGGCGTCGGTGGCGCGCGGTGCGGCTGCCGACATCGACGCCGCCGTGGCCCGAGCCCGCGCCGCCTTCGAAGACCGCCGCTGGTGCGGCAAGCCGCCGGCGGCGCGCAAGAAGATCCTGCAGCGCTTCGCCGAGAAGATCCTCGGCGCGCGCGACGAGCTCGCGCTGCTGGAGACGCTGGACATGGGCAAGCCCATCCAGCACGCGCTGTCGGTGGACGTGCCCAGCACCGCCCGCACCATCGCCTGGTACGCCGAGGCGGTGGACAAGATCTACGACGAGATCGCGCCCACGCCAGCTTCGGCGCTGGCGCTGATCACGCGCGAGCCGGTGGGCGTGGTGGGCGCCATCGTGCCCTGGAACTACCCCATGATCATGGCCGCCTGGAAGCTGGGGCCTGCGCTGGCGGCCGGCAACTCGGTGGTGCTCAAGCCCAGCGAGAAGAGCCCGCTGACGGCGCTGCGCCTGGCCGAGCTGGCCGTCGAGGCCGGGCTGCCGCCGGGCGTGTTCAACGTCGTGCCCGGCTACGGCCCCGAGGCCGGCGAGGCGCTGGCGCTGCACATGGACGTCGACGCCCTGGGTTTTACGGGCAGCACGCGCACCGGCCGCCGCATGCTGGAGTACGCCGGCCGCAGCAACCTCAAGCGCGTGTTCAACGAGCTCGGCGGCAAGAGCGCCTTTGTGGTGTTCGACGATTTCGCCGACGTCGAGCGCGCCGCCAGAACGGTGGCCGCGAGCCTCTTCTTCAACCAGGGCGAGAGCTGCAACGCGCCGTCGCGCGTGCTGGTGCACGAGTCGATCGCGAAGCGTTTCACCGAGGTCGTGGCCGCCGAGGCGCCGCAGTACGCGCCGGGCCACCCGCTGGACCCGGACACCGTGCTTGGCGCCATCGTCGACGAGCCGCAGATGAGCACCGTGCTGCGCTACATCGAGGCCGGCAGGAGCGAGGGCGCTCGCCTGGTCACCGGCGGCCGCCGCGTGCGCCAGGACAGCGGCGGTTTCTTCGTGGAGCCCACCGTGTTCGACGGTGTCGTCAACAGCATGACCATCGCGCGCGAGGAGATCTTCGGCCCGGTGATGGGCATTCTCACGTTCAAGACCGAAGCCGAGGCGGTGGCCATCGCCAACGCCAGCGCCTACGGGCTGCAGGCCAGTGTGTGGAGCGACAACCTCAGCCGCGCCCACCGCGTGGCCCGCGCGCTGCGCGCCGGCACCGTGCACGTGAACCAGTACGACGAGGACGACATCACCGTCCCCTTCGGTGGCGTCAAGCAAAGCGGCAACGGCCGCGACAAGAGCCTGCACGCCTTCGACAAGGTGACCGAGCTCAAGACCACCTGGATCCGCATCGACCCGGCATGATCGATCCCGCCGTTCGGGCTGAGCCTGTCGAAGCCCTGCAGGCACGCTTTGCGGCCAAGGGCAAGCTGGTGCCGCTGGCGCAGCTGCCCGAGGTGCTGGCGAGCTGCGACCGTCTGAATCTGTTCAAACCTGTCCTGCGCGACGCTCATCGACGCCGGCCTGGACGGCCTCGCGTGCCGCATCGACCCCGGCCCGGCCTGCACCGACGATCTCTCCGAAGTGCCGCACCCCGAAGTGCCGCACCCGCCCGCGCTGCGGGACGAGCCGTGCGATGCGCTCCAAGCCGATGCCGTGGTGTCGGCCACGCTGGGCCCGTCGCTGCGGCGCGAGTTCGCGGCGCCCAAGCGCGCCGAGTCCCAGGCCTGGCGCTGCCACGTGTCGGACTGGAAACGCGAGCGCCACGCCACCGCGTTCTGATCGGGCCGCCGTGACCGCGCACCCCCCTGCCTGGGCCTACGCCAGCCTCGCCGCCAGCATGGCGCTGGTGGGTAGCTACGTGGGCCTGAGCAAACTGCTGGTGGCCGTGTTCCCGGTGCTGCTGCTGGCCTGGCTGCGCTTTGGCATCGCCGCCGTGGCGATGGCGCACTGGGTGCGTCGGCACCCGGGAGAGCCGGCGCTGTCGCGCCCCGACCGCGTGCTGTTGTTCTGGGAGAGCTTCCTCGGCAACTTCCTGTTCAGCGTCTGCATGCTTTACGGCGTGGCGCTCAGCTCTGCCCTGGCTGCGGGCGTGACCATGGCCGCCATCCCGGCGGCGGTGGCGCTGATGTCGTGGCTGTTCCTGGGCGAGCGCATCACGGCGCGCGTGGCCGGCGCCATCGGTTGCGCGGCGCTGGGCATCGGCCTGCTGGCAGTGGCACGGGGTGGCGAGGGCAGCGCCGGGGCTGCGGCTGCCGGCTCGCCCTGGGGCTACGCGCTGCTCCTGGCGGCGGTGGTCTGCGAGGCCAGCTATGTCGTCATCGGCAAGCGGCTCAGCGGCCGCGTGCCCGCGCGGCGCATCAGTGCGCTGATCAACCTGTGGGGGCTCGCGCTGGTCACGCCCTTCGGGCTGTGGCAGGCCCTGTCCTTCGACTTCGGCGCCGTCACCGCGCCCACCTGGGCGCTGCTGGTGTTCTACGCCGTCGCTGCCAGCATGGTGACGGTGTGGCTCTGGATGCAAGGTCTGCGGCACGTGCCCTCGTCGCGCGCCGGGGTCTTCACGGTCATGCTGCCGGTGAGCGCCGCGCTGGTGGGCATCGGCGTGCTGGGCGAGTCTTTCGGCGCCGTCCACGTGCTGGCCTTCGGGCTGGCACTGGCGGGGCTGCTGCTGGCCACTTGGCCGAGCAAGGCAAACACATGAATCAACGCGAACTGGATCTCGTGGTGTTCGGCGCCACGGGCTATACGGGCCGTCTGGTGGCCGAGGTGATGGCCCTGCACGGCGGCGGCGAGGGCCTGCGCTGGGCGCTGGCCGGGCGCAGCGGCGGCAAGCTGCGCGCGCTGGCCGCGGAGCTGGGCCTGGCCGAAGGCCACCCGCTGATCGTGGCCGATGCGGGCAACCCGGCCGCGCTGCTGCGCCTGACGCAGCGCACGCGGGCCGTCATCACCACCGTCGGCCCGTATCAGCTGGGCGGTGAGGCGCTGCTGAGAGCCTGCATCGCTGCCGGCACCCACTACCTCGACCTCTGCGGCGAGCCGACCTGGATGGCCCAGATGATCCGCCGCCATGACGCTGCAGCGTGCGCCAGCGGCGCCCGCATCGTGTTCTCCTGCGGCTTCGACTCCGTGCCCTTCGACCTGGGCGTGCTGGCGCTGCAGTACCTGGCGCGCTCGCGCACGGGCCAGGCGCTGGGCGACGTGAAGTCGCGCGTGCTGGTGATGAAGGGGGGCTACTCCGGCGGCACCGCGGCCAGCCTGCTGGCCACACTGGAGGCCACGGCGCGTGACCCGCAGGCGGCGCGCGACATGGCCAACCCGTTTGCACTGGTGCCCGGCTTCCAGGGCCCGCCGCAGCCCTCGCCGGTCGAGGTGAGCCACGACGACGACCTGGGACAATGGACCGCGCCTTTCGTGATGGCAGCCATCAACACCAAGAACGTGCACCGCACCAACGCGCTGCTGGGCCACCGCTGGGGCGAGGGCTTCGTATACGACGAGCGCATCGCCTGTGGCGCCGGCCTGGACGGCAAACTGCGCGCGCGGGGTGTGGCCCGGCAGCAGCGGCTGAATGACCGCCTGCTGGCTTCGCGGCTCGGCCGCGCGCTGCTGCGGCACCTGGTGTTGCCCGGCCGCGGCAAGGGCCCTTCGGCCGCCGCGCGCGAGGCCGGCCGCTACGAGATCCGCGTCAGCGGCCTGGGTGCCGACGGCCAGCGCCACGCGCTGCGCGTGATCGGCCGGCGCGATCCCGGCTACGGCGCCACCAGCCGCGTCGTCGTGGCCTGTGCCCGCACCCTTCTGCGCCAGACCGCCGCGCCCGCAGGGCTGCTCACCCCGGGCGCCGCGCTGGGCATGGACGCCCTGCCCGAGCTGGAACGGCTGGCCGAGCTGCGCTTCGTGCCGGAGCCGCTCGGAGAGGCGACGGGGGCATGAACCGCTGACGAGCCCCGGCCGCGAGACGTCGGGGGCCTGTCGTCCACCAGCCCGGCAGTGCGGGCGGCGTATCCAGACCGGGGTGCAGCAATCAGAAGCTGGCCCACTCGTCGCTGGTGCCGGTCTTCTGCGGCGCGGCATCGGCCGCCCGTGCCGCCTCGGGCGCCTTGGCTGGCTGTGCCGCTGCGGGCGCCGCCGCCGTCTTCTTGCCGAAGGCGGGTCGCGTCACGTTGACGGCCCGCGCCGGGCTGCGACGCTCGAAGCTGTTTCCTTCCTGCGGTGCGGCGGCTGTCGGCGCGGCGGTGGCCTGCGGGCCGTGCGCGAGCTTGAACACGCTCACCACCCGCACCAGGGTGTCGGCCTGGGTCCTCAGACTTTCGGCGGCAGCAGCGCTTTCTTCCACCAGCGCGGCGTTCTGCTGCGTCGCCTGGTCCATCTGGGTTACGGCCTGCCCAACCTGGCCGACGCCACTGCTCTGCTCCACCGAGGCCGAGCTGATCTCGCCGACGATGTCGGTCACGCGACGGATCGAGCTCACCACCTCGTCCATGGTCTGCCCGGCCTGGCCAACCAGCGCTGTGCCTTGTTCGACACGCTCCACGCTGGCGCCGATCAGGCTCTTGATCTCCTTGGCGGCTTCGGCGCTGCGCTGCGCCAGGCTGCGGACTTCGCTGGCGACGACGGCAAAGCCGCGACCTTGCTCGCCGGCACGCGCGGCCTCCACCGCTGCATTCAGCGCCAGGATGTTGGTCTGGAAGGCGATGCCATCGATGGTGCCGATGATGTCTGAGATGCGACGCGAGCTGTCGCTGATGCCCTTCATCGTCTCGACCACCTGACCCACGACCTCACCGCCCTTGACCGCCACCCCCGAGGCGGCGCGCGCCAATTGGTTGGCCTGTTGGGCGTTGTCGGCGTTCTGGCGCACGGTCGTGCCCAGCTCTTCCATCGTGGCGGCGGTCTGCTGCAGCGAGCTGGCCTGCTGCTCGGTGCGCTCGCTCAGGTCCTTGTTGCCCTGGGCAATCTGCGCGCTGGCCGTGGCCACATTCTCGGCATTGGCACGCACCTCGGTCACCACGCGGGCCAGCGAGTTCTGCATCTCGCCCATGGCTGCGATGAGGGGCGAGAACTCGTCACGCTTGAAGTCGGCCACCGCTCGGGTGAAGTCGCCGTCACGCACACGCTCGGCGGTATCCCGCGCCTCGCGCACCCGGCCCCGCAGCTGGGTGCCGATGGTCCAGGCCAGCAACATCAGGCCCAGGGCGATGACGATGCCCATCGCGATGACGGCGTTGCGCGTGCTCGCGGCCGGCCCGCGCACCGCAGCGATCTGGGCGCTCAAAGTATCTTCCTGGTGCTTGACCGTCTCGGCAATCTGAGCAAGTAGCACGTCTCGCGCCGGGATGGTCTTTTCCACCAGGAAGGCGAAGGCCGCGGCGGTGTCGCCCGCATTGATCTTCGCAATGTTCTCGCCACCCACCGCCCAGAAGTTCGCCATACCGGACTTCAAGCCCTCGACGCGCTTGCGGCCCGATTCGGTGGACACGTTCTTCTCGAAGTCGGTCATCAGTGCGTCGACGTTGGACTTGAGCTTGCCGATGCTGGCCAAGGTCGCGGCGCGCTCTTCAGGCGTGCGCGCCAGCATGGCGTGGCGCACCTGCAGCGATGTGCGGGTGATGTTCAGCTCGATGTCAGCCATGCGGTCCAGTTGCGGCACCAGCACGCGCTCGGCGAACTCGGTACCGGCGTCGATCTGACCCAGCTGTTGAGCCGTATAGACCGAAGAGCCCGCGAGGCCCAAGATGACCAAACCGACGGCGGCGTACAAGCGGCCGGTCAGGCCAAACGACTTTAGCGTTGTCATGCGCAAGCTCCTGTTCTCTTCAAGCAGCGGTGGGGATCGATGTGGATTGGACGTTCATGGGGGATGGGGGGCCTCAGGCCACTACAAGTTCGGGCTCCCATGCCCGGGACGCCGTCCAGGACACATGTTTATCGTCCACTGCCGGGGCGACATGAGCCCGAAAAGAAGACATTTTTGGGGTAGTTGAGCCCTACCCGAAGGGCACGACAGCCCGCCTGCCCAACCTGCGGGTCAGCCATGACCGGTTCCACATCGTCAAGCTTGCCGGCGAGGCGATGGACGAGATGCGAAAGCAGGAGTGGCAGACCGAGCAGGCGCGGGTGCAGCAGGCGCTGGGCGAGCTGACGCCCTAGCAGCGTCGTTCCATCCTGTGGGGCACGCGCAGGACTCCAACGGGATGGTCGAGCACGCAGCTGCAGGCCATGCACTGGTTGCAGCGTTCGAATCTGAAGACCGCGCGCGCCTGGCACTTGAAGATGGCGCTGCACGAGGTGTTCGCCAAAGCCCGCCGCCAAAGCCTCCCCCCGCGTCAGAATACTTGTCGCCTCCATAGAACCCGGCTGTTCCTGACTTCTTGTGCATGAACATGGGTGGTGGGAAGCTGTGGAGCTTGTGGGCGAAGGTCGGCGCGGTGGGCAACGCGGCAG
>JAUMBF010000095.1:0-3630 GCA_032115875.1 Rubrivivax sp. | reverse complement strand
GCCCAACATCGAGATCGTGAGGACCGTCTGCGCGCTGCTCGACGAGCTGCGCCCCACGGCTGCGGGCCCCTACGCGCGGCTCATCACCCATGTGAAGGACCGCCCGGGCCACGACCGCCGCTACGCCATCGACGCGCGCAAGATCGAGCGCGAGCTCGGCTGGCGCCCGGCCGAGACCTTCGAGACCGGCATCCGCAAAACGGTGCAGTGGTATCTGGCGCACGCCGACTGGGTGGCGCGCGTGCAGAGCGGCAGCTACCGCGACTGGGTGGCGGCCCACTATGCGACGCAATGAGCTGCCGGGCCGAGCGCCGGGCCGCCCCAAGCCGGCCCGCATCACCTCGGGGGATCGGCCGGTGTACCCACCGGTCGAGGGGCTGACATGAAGATCTTGCTGCTGGGCAAGAACGGTCAGGTCGGCTGGGAGTTGCAGCGCTCGCTGGGGGTGCTGGGCGAGGTCGTGGCCTGCGACTTTGACAGCGAGGGCCCGCTGAAGGCCGACTTCAGCCAGCCCGAGTCGCTGGTGGCCCTCGTGGAGCACGTCCAGCCCGAGGTCATCGTCAACGCGGCGGCGCACACGGCGGTCGACAAGGCCGAGTCCGAGCCCGAGCTCGCCCGCGCCATCAACGCCACCGCGCCGGGCGTGCTGGCGCGCGAGGCCAAGCGGCGCGACCTGTGCCTGGTGCACTACAGCACCGACTACGTGTTCGACGGCAGCGGCGCGCACGCGCGCGACGAGGACGCGCCCACCGGCCCGCTCAGCGTCTACGGCCGCACCAAGCTCGAGGGCGAGGAGCTCATCCGCGCCAGCGGCTGCCACCACGCCATCCTGCGCACCAGCTGGGTGTATGCCGCGCGCGGCGGCAACTTCGCGCGCACCATGCTGCGGCTGGCGGCCGAGCGCGAGGAGCTCAAGGTCATCGCCGATCAGGTGGGCGCACCCACCGGCGCCGACCTGCTGGCCGATGTCACGGCACAGCTGCTGCCGCGCCTGTTCGACCACGTGGCACTGTCAGGCTTCTACCACTGCGTGGCCGGCGGCGAGACGAACTGGCACGGCTACGCCACGCACGTCATCGAGTGGGCCCGCGTGCGCGGCCAGGCCGTCAAGGTGGCGAGCGACCGCATCCACGCCATCCCCACCAGCGCCTACCCCACGCCGGCCCGGCGCCCGCTGAACTCGCGCCTGTCCACTGCCAAGCTGCAGCGCACCTTCGGTCTCGTGCTGCCGCCGTGGCAACGCGGCGTTGAACGCATGCTCGCCGAGCTGCTGGGTTGACCGCCCCCCCTGAGGAAGAACCCACACCATGAAGCGCAAGGGCATCATCCTGGCCGGCGGCTCCGGCACGCGGCTGCACCCGGCCACCCTGGCCGTGAGCAAGCAACTGCTGCCGGTGTACGACAAGCCGATGGTCTACTACCCGCTCTCCACGCTGATGCTGGCGGGCATGCGCGACGTGCTCGTGATCAGCACGCCGCAGGACACGCCGCGCTTCCAGGCGCTGCTGGGCGACGGCGCGAAGTGGGGCATGAACCTGCAGTACTGCGTGCAGCCCAGCCCCGACGGCCTGGCGCAGGCCTTCATCCTGGGGCGCGATTTCGTGGGCGGCGCGCCGAGCGCGCTGGTGCTGGGCGACAACATCTTCCACGGCCACGACCTGGCCGCGCCACTGGCCAGGGCCACCGGCCGGGGCACCGGCGCCACGGTGTTCGCGTACCACGTGCACGACCCCGAGCGCTACGGCGTCGTCGAGTTCGACGCGCGGCGCCGCGCCATCAGCATCGAGGAGAAGCCCCGCGCACCCAAGAGCAACTACGCCGTCACGGGCCTGTACTTTTACGACGAGCAGGTCTGCGACATCGCGGCCTCGATCAAGCCCAGCGCCCGCGGCGAGCTCGAGATCACCGAGGTGAACGCGCAGTACCTGCGGCAGGGGCAGCTCGAGGTGGAGATCATGGGCCGGGGCTACGCGTGGCTGGACACCGGCACGCACGACAGCCTGCTCGAGGCCGGCCAGTTCATCGCCACGCTGGAAAAGCGCCAGGGCCTGAAGGTGGCCTGCCCGGAGGAGATCGCGTTCCGTGCCGGCTGGATCACCGCCGAGCAGCTGCAGGCGCTGGCCGAGCCGCTGCGCAAGAACGGCTACGGGCAGTACCTGCTGCAGATCCTGAACGAGCGGGTCTACTGACGATGAAGCTGACCAAGACGCCGCTGCCCGGCGTGCTGATCGTCGAGCCGGCCGTGTTCGGCGACGACCGCGGCTGGTTCATGGAGAGCTTCACCGAGCCCAAGTGGCTGGCCGCGCTGGAGGCTGCCGGCGAACCGCTGCCGCGCCGCTTTGTGCAGGACAACCACTCCTGCAGCCAGCGCGGCGTGCTGCGCGGCCTGCACTACCAGTTGCCGCCGCACGCCCAGGGCAAGCTGGTGCGGGTGGTGAAGGGCCGCGCCTGGGACGTGGCGGTCGACATCCGCCGCGGCTCGCCGCACTTCGGCCAGTGGTTCGGACTGGAGCTGAACGCCGAGAACCGCCGGCAGCTCTGGATCCCCGAGGGCTTCGCCCACGGCTTCGTGGCGCTGGAAGACGACACCCACTTCCTCTACAAGACCACCGACGTCTACGCCAAGGACTGCGAAGGGGCGATACGCTGGGACGACCCCGAACTCGCCATCGCCTGGCCCGACACGGGTGCACCACCGCGTCTGGCGCCCAAGGATGCCGCAGCGCCCTTGCTGGCGGCAGCCGTGCCCGGCGCAGCCGCGGTCAGGTCAGGGCCTGCACCCGCGCCAGCTTCCAGCCACGATCGGCCGATTTGACATTGGCCAGCAGCCAAAGCTCGCGGAACGGCGCGGCGGTCGACCCGCTGTCCTCGCGGATCAGGCCGCGGAACTCCACGCTGGCCACGAAGGCCTCGCGCAGTTCCTCCAACGCCAGCAGCTCGGCATGCAGCTCCAGCACCTCGGTGCGGTTGGGCCCCGGGCCGCGCAGCGCGTGCTGCTCGCGCAGGTCGGCGAGCAGCGGCTCGGTGGCCAGCTGCTGCAATGCCCGCCAGTCGGCGCGGTCCCAGGCGGCCTGCAGCCCCAGGAAGCTCTGGCGGGCCACCTGCAGAAACTCGGTCACGCCGTTCATGCGCCGCACGCGGCGCGAGCGCCGCCAGGCCTTCGCCGCCGTGCGGGCTGCGATGACGCGCCGACGCAGACGCTTCAGCACTTGATCCCCACGTGCAGCGCGACGATGCCGCCGGCCAGGCGGTGCACGTCGACGTGGCCGAAGCCGGCGGCGACCATCATGCCCTTGAGCGCGGCCTGGTCCGGGTGCATGCGGATGCTCTCGGCGAGGTAGCGGTAGCTGTCGGCGTCGCCGGCCACCCACTTGCCCATCAGGGGCATGAAGCCGAAGGAATACCAGTCGTAGGGCTTCTGCAGCACCGGCGCAGGCGTGGAGAACTCCAGCACCAGAAGCCGGCCGCCGGGCCTCAGCACGCGCGCCATCTCCGCCAGGGCCGTCTCCTTGTGCGTCATGTTGCGCAGGCCGAAGGCCACGCTGACGAGGTCGAAACCCGTCGAGGCGCCACCCGTGGACGCCCCGGTGGCGAACGGCAGGTGCTCGGCGTCGCAGACCATCGTCGGCA
>JAUMBF010000094.1:0-8284 GCA_032115875.1 Rubrivivax sp. | reverse complement strand
GCCGTGTGGCTCACGTGCGGGGCGTGGGACGCGCCGTGGAACGGGTTGCGACAGCGGCCGGGTCAGGGCCGCGCTGCCGGCGGGCGTGTCGGTGTCGGCGCGGGTGTCGGCGCGGGTGTCGGCGCGGCGGCCGGCGCGGGGGCCGGCTTGGTGCCCGCGGCCCGCAGGCGGTCGCCGATCGACTTCTGCAGGGCCTGCAGCTTCGGGTCGATCTGGCCCTTGGTATCGGCCACCAGCCGCTCGATCAATGCCCGCTGCATGTCGTTGGCCGCACCCTGGAACTTGCGCCAGGCCGGACTTTCCAGGGTAGCGATGATCTGTTGCAGTTCTTCCTGGGTAAAGCGCTCGTCGAGCACCATGCCCACCGTCAGCGGCGAGAGCTCGGCGGCGCGCTTGCGCACGATCGGCAGCGACTCCTCGGCGTACTTTCGCAAGTCAGCGTCGATGTCGCGTTCCAGCGCTTCGCGCTTGTCTTGCGGCACACGCTGCAGCACGGCACCGGCCTGCTGCATCAGCGCGACGGCCGGCTGCTGGACGATCTGCGTGGCCAGTTGCTCAACGCCGGGTGCTTGCAGCGCCAGCAGCTTGACCAGCAACTCCTTCTTGGCCGGCGAGGAGGCTGCGGCGGCCTGGGCCTGGGCTTCCTGAGGCGCTGCCCCCGCCGCCACCATGGCCGTCCAGGCCAGGGCTGTCCACACCGTCTTGATCATCAACTTCCTTCCGTGCCGGCAGTGCCGGCGTTGTCGGCGGCGCCCGGGGCGCCCTCGTTGCCGTCGCCGCCGTCGGGCGGCGTGTCGTTCTCGGCGATGCGCTGCAGTCCCGAGAGCTTGGCGCCGTTGTCCAGCGCGATCAGCGTCACGCCCTGCGTGGCGCGGCCGAGCTCGCGGATCTCGGCCACGCGCGTGCGTACCAGCACGCCCTTGTCGGTGATCAGCATGATCTCGTCGGCCGGACGCACCAGGGTGGCCGCGACGACCCTGCCGTTGCGGTCCGACTGCTGGATGGCGATCATGCCCTTGGTGCCGCGCCCGTGCCGCGTGTACTCGACGATGCTGGTGCGCTTGCCGTAGCCGTTCTCGGTGGCCGTGAGCACGCTCTGCGTCTCGTCCTCGGCCACCAGCATGGCGATCACTTTCTGCCCCGGCTCGAGCTGCATGCCGCGCACGCCCCGCGCCGTGCGGCCCAGCGGCCGCACGTCGTTCTCGTCGAAGCGCACGGCCTTGCCGCCGTCTGAGAACAGCATCACGTCGTGTTGGCCGTCGGTGAGCGCCGCGCCGATGAGGTAGTCGCCCTCGTCGAGATCGACCGCAATGATGCCGGCCTTGCGCGGGTTGCTGAACTCGTCGAGCGCGGTCTTCTTGACCGTGCCCAGCGCCGTGGCCATGAACACGCAGTGATCGGCGGGGAAGCTGCGGAACTCCCCCGTCAGCGGCAGCACCACGGTGATCTTCTCGCCGCTGTGCAGCGGGAACATGTTCACGATGGGCTTGCCGCGGCTGGCGCGGCTGCCTTGCGGCACCTCCCAGACCTTGAGCCAGTACACGCGCCCGCGGTCGCTGAAGCAGAGGATCCAGTCGTGCGTGTTGGCGATGAACAGCTGGTCGACCCAGTCGTCGTCCTTCGTCTGCGTGGCCTGCTTGCCGCGGCCGCCGCGACGCTGCGCGCGGTACTCGCTCAACGCCTGGCTCTTGATGTAGCCGGTGTGGCTGAGCGTCACCACCATGTCGGCCGGGGTGATCAGGTCTTCGGTGCCCAACTCCAGCGCCTGGCGCTCGATGTGGCTGCGGCGCGCACCGACCTTCGTCTGGCCGAACTCCTGGCGCAGGTCGGCCAGCTCGCCAGCGATGATGGCCGTCACGCGCTCGGCGCGCGCCAGGATGTCCAGCAGGTCGGCGATCTGGGCCATCACCTCGCGGTACTCGCCGACGATCTTGTCCTGCTCCAGGCCCGTCAGCCGCTGCAGGCGCATCTGCAGGATCTCCTGCGCCTGCTCGTCCGACAGTCGGTACAGGCCGTCGGCCTGCAGGCCGTAGTTCGCGGGCAGGCCCTCGGGGCGGTAGGCGGCGCGGCCGCCGGGGGTGTCGGCCTCGGCGCGCGTGAGCATCTCGCGCACCAGGCTCGAGTCCCAGCTTTTGGCCATCAGCGCCGCCTTGGCCACGGGTGGTGTGGGGCTGGTCTTGATGGTTTCGATGAACTCGTCGATGTTGGCCAGCGCCACCGCCAGGCCCTCGAGCACATGACCGCGCTCGCGCGCCTTGCGCAGCTCAAACACCGTGCGCCGCGTGACCACCTCGCGCCGGTGCTCGAGGAAGATCCCGACCAGGTCCTTCAGGTTGCACAGCTTGGGCTGGCCGTCGATCAGGGCCACCATGTTGATGCCGAAGGTGTCCTGCAGCTGCGTCTGCTTGTACAGGTTGTTCAGCACCACCTCGGGCACTTCACCGCGCTTCAACTCGATGACGACGCGCATGCCCGACTTGTCGGACTCGTCCTGGATGTGGCTGATGCCCTCGAGCTTTTTCTCGTGCACCAGCTCGGCGATGCGCTCCAGCAGGCTCTTCTTGTTGACCTGGTAGGGGATCTCGTCGACGATGATGGCTTGGCGCTGGCCGCGATCGATGTCTTCGAAGCGGCACTTGGCGCGCATCACCACCTTGCCACGGCCGGTGCGGTAGCCCTCGCGCACGCCATTGAGGCCATAGATGATGCCGGCGGTGGGAAAGTCGGGCGCCGGGATCAGCTCCATCAGCTCGTCGACCGAGGCGTCCGGGTTCTTCAGCAGATGCAGGCAGGCGTCCACCACCTCGCACAGGTTGTGCGGCGGGATGTTCGTGGCCATGCCCACCGCGATGCCCGCGCTGCCATTGACCAGCAGGTTCGGCAGCCGCGTCGGCAGTACCGTCGGCTCCTGCTCGGAGCCGTCGTAGTTGGGGGCAAAGTCGACGGTTTCCTTGTCGATGTCCGCCAGCATCTCGTGCGCGATCTTCGCCAGCCGGATCTCGGTGTAGCGCATCGCGGCGGCGTTGTCCGCGTCGACCGAGCCGAAATTGCCCTGGCCATCGACGAGCATGTGGCGCAGGGAGAAATCCTGGGCCATGCGCACGATGGTGTCGTAGACCGCCGTGTCGCCGTGCGGGTGGTACTTGCCGATGACGTCGCCGACGATGCGCGCGCTCTTCTTGTAGGGGCGATTCCAATGGTTGGACAGTTCGTGCATGGCGTACAACACGCGCCGGTGCACGGGCTTCAGACCGTCGCGTGCGTCGGGCAGCGCGCGGCCGACGATGACGCTCATCGCGTAATCGAGGTACGACCGGCGCATCTCCTCTTCGAGACTGGTGGGCAGCGTTTCCTTGGCGAACGGGGAGCTCATGCGGAGGCGCGGGCAACCCCAGCACCCGGACAATCCGGCGTGCAGGGGCGAGGCAGGGGAGACCGGGGATTCGGAGCAGCGGATTCTACGGGTGCGATCCCTGTAGCGGCTGCGCAACAAGGCGGGCAGGCACCTGGGCTGGCAGGCCCAAAATCAGGCCCGGCGAATCCCGTATGGCACAATGAATCGCTAGTTGCAGGTGCTTGCAGCAGCGGGTGACTGCGCGCTTGCACGGTCCAGGTTCATCGCTTGTCGTTTTGGACGTTTCGCAGGCTCAACTGCGGCATTCCTCGAGAGGAGAATCAATGAAGAAATTGAACACGGTGGCGCTGCTTTTCGCATCAGCCGCTCTCGCCGCGCCGATCTCGGCCTTCGCCCAGGCGAGGACGATCGACAACTGGCGTGCGAGCGACGGCACGGTGTGGAAGAACGGCGCTAACGACCTGTGCTGGCGCGACGCCGGATGGACGCCCGCCACCGCCGACGCCGCTTGCGACGGTGCCTTGAAGCCGCCCCCGCCCCCGCCGCCCCGCGTGGCGCCGCCCCCGCCGCCGCCTCCGCCCCCGCCGCCCGCGCCACCCCCCCCGCCCCCGCCCGTCGCACCGCCCCCGCCCCCCCCGCCGCCCCCGCCCCCCCCGGCGCCGGTGAGCGAGAAGGTCACTTTCGCCTCGGATTCGTTCTTCGCCTTTGACTCCGCCAAACTCAGCGCGGAATCGCAGGCCAAGCTGACCGACCTCGTCGACAAGACCAAGGGCGTCAACCTGGAAGTCATCATCGCCGTGGGTCACACCGACGCGATTGGCGGCGCCGCCGTGAACCAGCGCCTTTCGATCCAGCGCGCCGAGGCCGTCAAGAAGTTCCTGGTGAGCAAGGGCATCGAGGCCAACCGCGTCTACACCGAAGGCAAGGGCGCATCGCAGCCGGCCGCCGACAACAAGACTTCGGAAGGCCGCGCCAAGAATCGCCGCGTCGAGGTCGAGGTCGTCGGCACCCGCACCCGCCGTCCCTGAGCCCTGAGCCGCACAAGGCCCGGCCCTCTTGCCGGGAGTGCCCACACGGAGCCCCGCCTCGGCGGGGCTTTTTCTTGCCGGTGTGTGGCTGCAACGCGCCCCGCTACCATGTCTGCCATGAGCAACGTCGACGCCCAGGAACTGGCCAAGTTCAGCGAACTCGCCCACCGCTGGTGGGACCCCGAGAGCGAGTTCCGTCCTCTGCACCAGATCAACCCGCTTCGGCTGGAGTGGATCGACGAACTGGCGGTTCTGCACGGCAAGCGCGTGCTGGACGTCGGATGTGGCGGCGGCATCCTCGCCGAGGCCATGGCGCGGCGAGCGGCGCAGGTCACCGGCATCGACCTGGCGGCCAGGCCGCTGGGTGTGGCGCGGCTGCATGCGCTCGAAGCCGGTGTCGAGAACCTGGAATACCGCGAGGTTGCCACCGAGGCACTGGCCGCTGAGAAGCCTGGTGCCTTCGATGTCGTCACCTGCATGGAAATGCTCGAGCACGTGCCCGATCCTGGGGCCGTGGTGCGTGCCTGCGCGCAGCTCGTGCGGCCGGGCGGCTGGGTGTTTTTCAGCACCCTCAACCGCAACCCGAAGTCTTTCTTGTTTGCCATCGTCGGCGCGGAGTACGTCCTGCGACTGTTGCCCCGCGGGACGCACGAGTACGCCAAGTTCATCCGGCCGAGCGAGCTGGCCCGTTGGAGCCGCGAGGCCGGCCTGGCCACACAGGCCAGCCGCGGCATGGAATACAACCCGCTGACGCGCCGCTACTGGATGAGTGGCGACACCAGCGTCAACTACCTGATGGCGTGCCGCAAGCCAGGATGAGCGCCGGGGCGATGCGCCCGGCCGCGTTGCTCTTCGACCTTGACGGTACGCTCGTCGACAGCGCACCGGATCTGGGTGGTGCCGCCAATGACATGCTGCGCGAGCGAGGCCGCCAGCCGCTTCCGCTGTCGGCTCTGCGGCCGCACGGGGGTTCGGGCGCAAGGGGCATGATCGGTGCCGCTTTCGGCCTGGGCCCTGGCGACGTGGGCTACGAGGCGCTGCGTGACGAGTTCCTGCAGGTCTACGAGGGCCGGTTGCTGCGCCAAACCCGGTTGTTCGACGAGGTCGCTGCACTGGTGGCGAGCCTGCACCAGGCCGGCCTGCCCTTTGGCATCGTCACCAACAAGGCGGTTCGCCTGGCTACGCCGCTGGCCGACGGCCTGGGCCTGCGGCCGCCCGCAGCCGTGCTGATCGGCGGTGACAGTACGCCGCACACCAAGCCGCATCCGGCGCCGCTATGGGCCGCCTGCGCCGCGCTGGGCGTGGCTGCGTCGGACTGCGTCTACGTCGGCGACGACCCGCGCGACATGCGCGCCGCGGCTGCCGCCGGCATGCCTGGCTGGGCCGCCGCCTGGGGATACCTGGGCGTGGCCGAGCCTGTGCACGCCTGGGGCGCGCAGGCGGTGCTCGATTCGCCATCGAGCCTCTTGAAAAGGCTGGCACTGGCCTAAACTACGGCGCTTGGGTCCGACCTGGCTTCGACGTGGGTGCGGAGTCGGCGCGGGGCATGCCGAGCACCAGTTCGCTCGTAAATCCACTGGAAACAAAGTAACTGCGAACGACGAACGTTTCGCCCTCGCCGCTTAAACACCGGTGAGCCTCGCAACAGTTGGCCGATGGGCTGGGTCCGACGGGTCACACCGAAGGGCTGCGAGGTCATTCACATCGGCTCGTCCTGCCGTGAGTCATTCGCGGTAGGCCTAAACCCAAATGACTCGGGGCTTTGGTAGCGTGCTGCTGCGCGACCGAGGCCCTCAAATCCAAATCAGACAGCTACGCATGTAGAACCGTCCGGCGATGGCTTGCGGACGGGGGTTCGATTCCCCCCGGATCCACCAATCAAGAAGCCCCAACCACTCTCGGTTGGGGCTTTTTTTCGTCTGATCGCGCCAGAAGCTGCGTGTTGTCGCGGGTTCGTGCGAAAGCCTACGGACTTCGCCGGACGGCCATCTGGCTCGTTCCCGGCCGTCATTCCCTCTCTCCAGGCCATTCTTCTCTCCGGCCTCGCTCTCCGCCAAAGGCCGCAACTGGGGTGGTGGTTTTGGTCGAAGTCGCCAGACACGATTCCTCGTAGGCTTCGATGTCGACTTGTCGGTAGAGGACGCGGCCGCAGAGCTTCAGAAATCTGGGGCCGATGCCCTCGCTTCGCCAGCGTTCAAGGGTTGCCTCGCTGAGGGCCCAGCGGGCGGCGAGCTGGCGTTGATTCAAGTGCACCATCTCCATCTTGGTCTCCTTCCGAATGAGTTGGCAGGAGTCCATGAAGGCGCTGTTCCGCCGTCAAGCCAAGGCAATTCCTGAAGGTCGACCTACCCTGGTGAGTGGTTCAGCTCGTAACTGGTGCTGCGGCCACCCGCGTCTGATTTGCGCAGGACGCCACGGGCCAGCAAATCCGTGATGTCGCGCAGCGCGGTGTCCGGCGAACACTTGGCAATCGCCGCCCATTTGCCGCTGGTGAGCTTGCCGTCGAAGCCGTCCAGTAGCCGATTGACCAGCTTCACCTGTCGCTCGTTCAGCGGCGCAGAACCCGGTGCAGCCCAGCGCTGCCAGAACCGCGTCTTGGCCAGTACGGCGTCGAGCGTGTGCTGGGCCTGATCGACGGCGCGATGCAGGGTTTCGAGAAACCAGGCGAGCCACTCGGTGACATCGAGTGATTGCTTCTGCGTGCGTTCCAGGGTGTCGTAGTAGGCCTTGCGCTCCCGCTGGATCTGCGCCGACAGGCTGTAGAAGCGCTGGGGGCTGCCATCGGCGCGGGCCAGGAACAGGTCGCCGACGGCGCGTGCGATGCGGCCGTTGCCATCGTCAAACGGATGAAGAGTGACGAACCACAGGTGCGCCAGCCCCGCCTTGATCAGCGGTGGTTCGGTCGATTCGCTGTTGGCCCAGGTCAAGAAGCGGCGGGTCTCGGATTCCAGGGCGTCGGCCGGCGGTGCTTCGAAATGCCCGCGTTGGCGCCCCAGCGGTCCGGAGACCACCTGCATCGGACCCGTGGCATCGTCGCGCCAACCGCCCACTTTGATCCGGACCAAGCTTGAGTAGCCGGTGGGGAACAAGGCGGCGTGCCATCCGAACAAGCGATCCCGGGTGACCGGGGCCTTGCTGTTGGCGGTGGCGTCGAGCACCATCTCGACCACGCCTTCGACGTGTCGGTCCACCGGGGCCAGGGCGCCGATGTCCACCCCGAGGCGGCGGGCGATGGAGGAGCGCACGGACTCGACATTGAGCTGCTCGCCCTCGATCTCGCTGGTCTTGATGACGTCCTCGGTCAACACCGACAGGCTGGCCTGGTCGCGCGGGGCCATGCCGACGTCGGCAAGTCTGCCCATCAATAGGCCCTGGGCGCGGCTGACATCGGCCAACGACTGGGCTAGGGCAGCCAGGTCGTAGCGCCAACTTGGCCAGTCGCTGGCCTGCCAGATGTAAACGTAATCGCCGCCGTTCATGCGGAGATGATGAGTCGTATTCTCCGCATGCGCACGTTATTCGCCGCAAATTATGCGGCGATAGATGGGCCTTTTCGCCGCACAGCCACCTGTGCCGACGCGGGTTCGATTCCGCGATACGGAATCGAACGGGTTTGTGTTTGCATGTCCTCCGCGGGGCGGCAAGCCGCTACGGGCTACGCCCTGCGTGGCTTGCGTGACGCGGTAGCTCTCGTTGCCGGTCTCCACGATGTGGCAGTGGTGCGTGAGCCGGTCCAGCAGCGCCGTGGTCATCTTCGCGTCCACGAACACGGTCGACCACTCGGCGAAGTCCAGGTTGGTCGTGATCACGACGCTGGTGTGCTCGTACAGCTTGCTCAGCAGGTGGAACAGCAGCGCCCCGCCGGCTGGGCTGAACGGCAGGTAGCCCAGATCGTCCAGGA
>JAUMBF010000093.1:0-20446 GCA_032115875.1 Rubrivivax sp. | reverse complement strand
CGCCAATGCGGCTGAGCCGGCGATTCTAGCCCGCGGTGGCGGGGTGTCAGGCGGGCGCGGGGCCGGCTTCTATAATCGACCGGTTTTGTCCGGCGCAGCCCCTGCGTGGGCCCCGGGCCCCGCAGGGGCCGCGCCGCCCGCAGCACCCGAGCAGCATCACGGCACCACGATGAGCGAGCAGCACCCCGCGCCCCAGTCCCAGGGCGAAGCCCACGACGGCCCCCACGAAGGCCCGATCCGCACCCCCAAGCAGCTGATCGCGACCGTGGTCGCTTCTTTCGTGGTGCCGGTGGTGGTGATCATCCTGCTCGTCAACTATGTCGACTTCGGCGCCAAGCCGGCGGCCGGCACGCAGGCCCTGGCCGAGGAGGCGGTGGCCAAGCGCATCCAGCGCGTGGGCTCGGTGGAGATCCGCGACGCCTCGGCCCCCGCCGTGCTGCGCACGGGCGAGCAGGTCTACCAGCTCGCCTGCACGGCCTGCCACGCCGCCGGTGCGGCCGGCGCGCCCAAGACCGGCGATGCCGCCGCCTGGGCGCCGCGCCTGAAGACCGGTTATGAGGCGCTGCTGAACTCGGCGCTCAAGGGCAAGGGCGCCATGGCCGCGCAGGGCGGCGGCGAGTACAGCGATCTTGAGATCGCCCGTGCCGTCGTCTACCTGGCCAACAAGAGCGGCGGCAGCCTGCCCGAGCCGGCCGTGCCGGCGGCGGCCGCCGCGGCCTCGAAGTGAGCGCCGTGCCTCGGCGCGGTCAGGCCTGCGGCAGCAAACGGTAGCCAAAGCGCGCAGGCATCTGCGCAAAAGCCAGTTCGACGGGCGCCCAGGCGCCCGTTTCGTTTGGCCCGGCGCCTTCTTGCTGCGCCGCCTCCACGGCGCGCGCGGCCAGCGCCATGTCGGCCGTGTGCACGAGGCCGAAGCCGAGTGTGGTGTCGGCGAACAGGCGGCCGTGTTCGTCGAGCCAGGCCTGGCGCAGCGCACCCGCGGCCTGCCCGGTGTGGGCGGTGAGCGGGTAGCTCGGCGCATCGTGCACGCGCCACACGTAGGGCGCCGCCTCGAGCTGCACGTACACGCGCTGTGGCCCGTTCTGGAAGTACCAGGCGCCGTGATCGTCGGCCGCGTAGTTGCGGTGGATGAACTCGCGCAGCTTCTCGTGCGTGATGCGGCTGCCCTTGACGGCCGGGAAGGGCCCGGCGCGCTGCACGCGCTCGTCGCGCATGTACCACTCGCCGCGAGTGTCCAGCGCCAGCCAGCCGTGGCAGTGCGGCACGTGGGGCCACTTCTTCAGCGCCGCCTTGACGATCTCGTCCATGCGCCGATGTTCGCTCAGGCGTGGGCGGCGAGCCAGTCCGCCACGGCCGTGGGCATTTGCTGCACCCGCCCCGGAAAGCCGCCGTGCGGGAAGCCCACATGCCCGCCGCCGGCCGGCCGCCAGAAGGTGACGCAGCGGCCCGCCTGCTGCGGCCCGGGCAGTTCGTGTGCCGGCACGAAGGGGTCGTTGCCCGCGTGGAGCACCAGCGCCGGGATGCGCAACCGCGCCAGGTGCGGCGCCGCCGAGGCGCGCGCCCAGTAGTCGGCCGTGCCGGCAAAGCCGTGCAGCGGCGCGGTGAAGGCGTCGTCGAAGGCGAAGAGGGTGCGCGCCGAGGCCACGCGCTCGCGGTCGAACAGGCCCGGGTGCTGCTGCCACTTCTGCAGTGCCTTGGGGATCATGGTCGACAGGAACATGCGTGCGTAGACCTGGCGGTTGAAGCCGCGGTCGATGGCGCGGCCGGCCGAGGCCAGATCGATCGGCGAGCACACGGCGGCCACTGCGGCGGCCGTGGTCGCGGCGCTGTCGCCGGCCTCCTGCGCCCAGCGCAGCAGCGCGTTGCCGCCCAGCGAGACGCCCACCGCCAGCAGCGGCTGCGGGCCCGTGGCGCGCAGGCGCTGCAGGATCCAGCCGATCTCCTCGAAGTCGCCCGAGTGGTAGGCGCGCGGCGCGTGGTTGAGCTCGCCGCTACAGCCGCGGAAGTGCGGCACGCTGCAGGCCCAGCCGCGGGCGCGCGCCACCGCCGCGAAGGCCTGTGCGTAGGCGCTGGCGCTGCTGCCCTCCAGGCCGTGGAACAGCACCAGGCGGCGGGTGGCCGCGGCAGCCGCGCCAGGCGGGGCCTCGAGGTGGTCGACGTCGATGAAGTCGCCATCGGGCGTGGCCCAGCGCTCGCGCACCAAACGCGGCGGCTCGCCGTCGAAGCGGCGGGCGTGCAGCGCGGCCCAGATCGTCTGCGCGTTGCCGCCGGGCAGCCAGGCCGGCGGCCGGTAGTCGAACGCCGCGGCCATCAGTGCAGCGTGTTCGGCGCGTCGTGCAGCACCGGCACGGCCGGCTTCTGCGGCTCGGCCGGGCTGGCGTGGTGGGCCACGATCCGCCAGCCCCGGGCCGTCTTGTGGTAAGCGTTGGTGGCCACCACCCAGCCGACCTGCCGGCCCTCGGGCGTGACGACCTCGATGCGCTCGACCAGGTGGTGCACCGAGGCGCCCAGCTGCTGCAGCCGGTGCACCTGCTGCGGCACCACCGGGATGCCGCCGTTGGCGAAGATGGCCTCAAAGCTGGCGCGGATGGCTGCCGGCCCCACCAGCCGCCCGCCGCCGCCGGGGTGCACGCAGACGATCTCGTCGTCGTCGGCCCACAACGCCATCAGCGCCTCGATGTCGCCGCGCTGCAGCGCCTCGTAGAACTGCGCCTCGACGTCGTCGGGGCTGGCGTGCAGGGCGGCGGCGGGCGGGCGCGGCATCGGCGGCGGCCCGTCAGCGCGGGGCCCCGCACTGGCGGCCGTTGACGAGCACGCGGTGCGCCCGGTGCCCACGCACGGCGCGCGCCAGCACCATGCACGTCGCGTTGTGCGCCGTGGCGCCGATGAGCTTGAGGCCGCGCGGATGCGCCTGGCCCGTGGCGGCTTCGCCGTCGAGATCGCCGAACGGCTGCGAGTCGGCGGTGTTGCAGCCGGCCTGGCGCAGCAGCCCGAAGCCCGCGTGCATGATGCCCTCGGCCTTGGGGCAGGTCATCGGCAGCGCGAATGCGTGGTCCAGGCTCACGGCACGGATTCTAGGTTTGGCCTGGGTGGCGCGCGGCCGGGGCCCGAGGGCCGCGTCGAGGGCACCGAGCGCCGCGACGCCACGGCTGTGGCATCCTGCCGGCCATGCCCGCCCGCATGGCGGCAGCCGAGCCGGGGTGCCTGATGAACAGCATGGACGTGGAAGTGGTCCGCACCGCGATGGACTGGATGAACCGGGGCCATCGCGTCGTGCTGGGCACGGTGGTGCGCACCTGGGGCTCGAGCCCGCGCCCGCCGGGCAGCCTGATGATCATCCGCGACGACGGCCAGGTGGCCGGCTCGGTCTCGGGCGGCTGCATCGAGGACGACCTGATCGGCCGCATCCAGCGCGGCGAGCTTGCGCTGCGCCTGCCGCAGGCCACCACCTACGGCGCCAGCGCCGAGGAGGCGCAGCGCTTCGGCCTGCCCTGCGGCGGCAGCGTGCAGATCGTGCTGGAGCCGCTGAACGCCGGCAGCCGGCTGCGCGAGCTGCTGGCGGCCATCGAAGAGCACCGCGTCGTGCGGCGGCGGCTCGAGCTGGCCACGGGCCTGGTCTCGCTGGCGCCCAACCAGCAGGGCGACGAGGTGCTGTTCGACGGCAAGGCCCTCGAGACCGTGCACGGCCCGCGCCTGCGCCTGCTCGTCATCGGTGGCGGCCAGCTCAGCCGTTATCTTGCCCGCTTCGCCGTGATGCTCGACTACCGCGTGACGGTCTGCGACCCGCGCGAGGAGTACCACGAGGGCTGGGCGGCCCTGGAAGGCGTGACGCTGTCGCGCCAGATGCCCGACGACCTCGTCATCGCCATGCACCTCGACGCCATGAGCGCCGTGGTGGCCGTCACGCACGACCCCAAGCTCGACGACCTGGCGCTGATGGAGGCGCTCAAGACGCCGGCCTTCTACGTCGGCGCCCTGGGCTCGCGGCGCAACAACGACAACCGGCGTCTGCGCCTGCTCGACTTCGACGTCAGCCGGGCCGAGGTGGCGCGCCTGCGCGGCCCGGTGGGCCTGAACCTCGGCGGGCTGACGCCGCCCGAGATCGCGATGAGCATCGTTGCCGAGATGACGGCGGTGCGCCGCGGCGTCGACCTGGCCGGCCCGCTGGCGGACTGGTCGGCCTCGGACACGGCCTGCCGCACGGCCTGACTCAGCGGGCCCGGATCGCAGCGGGCCCGGATCTCAGCGCAGGTCCGCCGTGTCGGGCAGCTCGTTCGGGTTGGCCTGCCCCGCGGTCAGGGGGAAGTGCGCCACGAGCAGGGCGTCCACCCGGTCCACGGCCTGCGCCAGGCCGTCCTCGAAGCGCCCGGCGCGGAAGGCCTCGCGCATGCCGGCCACCAGCTGCTGCCAGGTCTCGGGCGGCACGGCGTGGGCCAGGCCGCGGTCGGCCACCACCTCGATGGCGTGCTCGGCCAGCAGCAGGTAGATCAGCACGCCGTTGTTGTGCTCGGTGTCCCACACGCGCAGCTTGCCGAACACCGTGACGGCGCGTTGCCGCGCCGTGGCACCGCGCCACAGGTAGGACAGGGGCAACCCGGCTTCCACGCAGAGGCGGATCTCGCCGCTGTGGCGGCGCTCGCTCATCGCCACGCGCTGCTCCAGGCGCTGCAGCGCCTCGGGGCCGAGCGCGCGCGCGGCGTCGGTCTCGTCGGTCCAGCGGTGCTTGAGGATGCGCAGCCAGCGGTTCATCTCGTTCGTCCCTACCAGTCGCCGGAGGCGCCACCGCCGCCGAAGTCGCCGCCGCCGCCCGACGAGAAGCCGCCCCCACCGCCCCAGCTGCCCCCGCCCCCAGCGCCCCAGCCGCCGCCGTTCCAGCCGCCGATGTGCGGCAGGCTGCGGCTGCCGCGGCCCAGGCGCCGCGCCACCGCGCCGATGCCCAAGATGCCCACCAGCACCAGCGCAGCCACCGCCGCACCGACGGCAACGAGCACGCTGGCCGTGATCCACCAGCCCAGGCCTGCGGCCACGCCGGCCGCCAGCAGGGCGCCCAGCTTGCGGCCGAACAGGGCCGTGAGCACCTGCCCGGCCACGGCCACGGCGATGAAGAAGAACACCGCGAGGCCTTCGAGGTCAAGGCCGCCGTCCCCGGCGCGGTCGCCGCGCGTGTCGGGGCCGGTCTCGGGCGCGGGCAGGTTCTCGCCGCGGATGCGCGCCTCGATCTGCGCCACCGCCGCCATCAGCCCGTCTGCGTAGCGTCCCTCGCGGAAGGGGGCCCGCAGGGCGCGGTCGATGATCTGGCGCGCGGCCAGATCGGGGATGGCGCCTTCCAGGGCCTTGGCCACCTCGATGCGCACGCGCCGGTCGTCGCGTGCCACCACCACGAGCACGCCGTCGCCGACGTCGCGGCGGCCGATCTTCCAGGTGTCGGCCACGCGCTGCGCGTAGGCCGCGATGTCCTCGGGCGCCGTGGTGGCCACCATCAGCAGCACGATCTGCGGGCCGGCCTGGGCCTCGAAGCTGGCCAGGCGCTCCTCCAGCGCCTGGCGCTCGGCTGCTGCCAGCGTGCCGGTGGTGTCGATGACGCGCGCCGTCAGCGCCGGCACCGGCTGGAGGTCTTGTGCGCGCAGCCCACCGCCGCCCAGCAGGGCCGCCAGCGCCAGCGCCGCCAGCACAAGGGAGCGCCAGGCGCGCACCACGGCCAGGCCCGCCGCGCCCGCGTCAGCGCGACGCCGCCGGGGCGGCCGGCGCCGCAGGCTTGTCAAAGCTCACAGCCGGCGGCGCGCTGATCGCGGCCTCGTTCTGCACCGTGAAGCTGGGCTTGACCTCGTAGCTGAAGACCACCGCCGTCAGGTTGCTGGGAAAGCTGCGCGTGAGCACGTTGTAGGCCTGCACCGCCTTGATGTAGCGGTTGCGTGCCACGGTGATGCGGTTCTCGGTGCCTTCGAGCTGCACGCGCAGGTCCTGGAAGCCCTGGTTGGCCTTGAGGTTGGGGTAGTTCTCGCTCACCACCAGCAGCCGGCTCAGCGCGCTGGACAGCTCACCTTGCGCGGCCTGGAAGCGCTGGAAGGCCTGCGGGTCGTTCAGCGTCTCGGGCGTCACCTGGATGCTGGTGGCCTTGGCGCGCGCCTCCACCACCTTGGTGAGCGTCTCCTGCTCGAAGTTGGCTTCACCCTTGACGGTGGCGACGATGTTGGGGATCAGGTCGGCGCGCCGCTGGTACTGGTTGAGCACCTCGCTCCAGGCGGCCTTGGCCTCTTCGTCGAGGCGCTGGAAGTCGTTGTAGCCGCAGCCGGCCAGCGCGGTGGCCAGCCCGAGCACGGCGGCCAGCCGCAGGGCGCGTGATCGGATCGAGGCGCTCAGGGTCATGAATGGGCTCCTGGCGGGCCGGGGCGGCCCGCTTCGACGGGCGGCGCGATGCCTCCCCCAAAGGCCGCACATGGGGGCGCGAGAATCGGGTTTCAAGGACTCGCGATCAGGGGGTGACCGTGGGAGATGCGCTGCAGCAGGCGCTGCGGGGCGCGCGCCATGAGTCCGCGCCCGACGCCGCCGCGCTGGCGCCGCGGCTGGCGCTGGTGGTGATCGGTGCCGGCGGCGCACTCGGCTCGGCCGTGCTGGCCGAGGCGCTGGTGGCCGGCCGCTTTCGCCAGGTGGCGGCGCTGGTGGCGGCGCCGCTGGCCAGCACCCTGCGCGGCCTGCTGCCCCTGACGCTGCCGGCCCTGCACGCCGGCCACGGCCCGGCCTTCGACGCCGCCGTCGTCGTCTTCGACCGCGAGCGCCGCAGCAACGGCCGCGACGACGCCTTCGCGATGCCTGGGCCCGAGCAGCTGCTGCCGCTGGCGCGGGCCCTGCACGCCCGCGGCACGCGCCGGCTGGTGGTGCTGATGCCGCACGCGCCCGCCCTGCTGCCGCAGGCGCTGGCCCAGGGGCTGGCGTCGCTCGACGAGGCCACCTTGGCAGGCCTGGGTTTCGAGCAGCTGGTGATCCTGCGCGCCGCCCGGCCCGACGGCGCGGCGCGCGCCACGCGCTGGCTGGAACGCCTGGCGCAGCTTTGGCTGCAGCAGCTGCGCTGGATGGTGCCCATGCGCCAGCAGGCGCTGCGCCCGGCCCCGCTGGCGCGCTGCGTGGCCGAGCTCCTGATGGCCCTGCCGGCCAGCCCGCCGGGCACCCGCGTGGTCTCGCCCGAGACGCTGTGGCAATGGGTGCAGGACATCGAACGGCGCCAGCGCCCCGCGTGAACCCGGCCCGGCGCCGTCGGGGCGCTGGTGATAATGCCCCGCATGTGGCCGACCCTCAGCAACGACACCTTCCTGCGCGCCTGCCTGCGCCAACCCACCACCCACACGCCGATCTGGCTGATGCGCCAGGCCGGCCGCTACCTGCCCGAGTACCGGGCCACGCGCGCGAAGGCCGGCAACAGCTTCATGGGCCTGGCCACCAACGTGCAGTACGCCACCGAGGTGACGCTGCAGCCGCTCGATCGCTACGCGCTCGACGCGGCCATCCTCTTCTCCGACATCCTGACCGTGCCCGATGCCATGGGCCTGGGGCTGAGCTTCGGGGCCGGCGAAGGCCCGAAGTTCGCGCATCCCGTGCGCGACGAAGCCGCGGTGGCCGCGCTGGCCGTGCCCGACCTGGACCGTCTGCGCTACGTGTTCGATGCCGTCACCAGCATCCGCCATGCGCTGAAGGGCCGGGTGCCGCTGATCGGCTTCTCGGGCAGCCCCTGGACGCTGGCCTGCTACATGGTCGAAGGCGGCGGCAGCGACGACTACCGGCTCGTCAAGAGCATGCTCTACGGCCGGCCCGACCTGATGCACCGCATCCTCGGCATCAACGCGCAGGCCGTCACCGCCTACCTCAACGCGCAGATCGAGGCTGGCGCGCAGGCCGTGATGGTGTTCGACAGCTGGGGCGGCGTGCTTGCCGACGGCGTGTTCCAGCGCTTCAGCCTGGAGTACACCCGCCGTGTCGTCGCGGGGCTGAAGCGCGAACACGATGGCCAGCGCATCCCGGTGATCGTGTTCACCAAGGGGGGCGGGCCCTGGCTCGACGAGATCGCGGCCTGCGGCGCCGACGTGGTCGGGCTGGACTGGACGGTCAACCTCTCCGCCGCCCGCGCCCGCGTTGGCAGCCGCGTGGCGCTGCAGGGCAACCTGGATCCGGCGGTGTTGTTCGCCCCGCCCGAGGCCGTGGCGCGCGAGGGCATCGCCGTGCTCGACAGCTTCGGCCCGCCGCAGCGGCCTGATGGCGGTTGGGACGGCCATATCTTCAACCTCGGCCACGGCATCAGCCAGCACACGCCGCCCGAGCACGTGACGGCGCTGGTTGACGCGCTGCACCGTCACTCGCGCACGCTGCGTCGCTGATGCCCGCTGCCGAAGCGGCCCGGTCACGGACGCCGGCTGATCAAGGGTGAGTAAGCACTCAGGGCTTGACTTATCCCCAGTTTCGGTGCTGCGGTGCACCGCGAGGCCGGGTTCTGCCGCGCACCGTAGAAAAACACCGGATCACGTAGCAACTCCTTGATTCATATGGATTCCTGAGCCTGCCCTGATTTGAGGCAAGCGGCTGCAGAGCCCGCAGAATCAAGCACTTGGCGCGGCTGGGCGCAGGTTTCGCACAAAGTTATCCACAGAAACCGGGCGTAAGTTGGAAAGTGCCTTGAAATCATGAACTTGGAGCACTTATCTGTGGCAATGCCTGAACAGCGGCGGGGCCGCATGGCGGGGTGAGCGGGATCGTCGCCGTGGCGTTGGAGACGCCGCGCCACGTGGCGCTGGCGCCCTGCCTGAGTTACCGGAGTGAGCGCGCGCTCGCGCCTGGAACCCTGCTGCGGGTGCCTCTGGGGCGGCGTGAGGTCCCGGGTCTGGTGTGGGACTCGGTGCCGCAGCCAACCCCCGAGGGCAGTGGGCTGCGCGAGGTGCTCGACGTGTTCGATGCGCTGCCGCCGCTGCCCGCCGAGTGGCGGGCGCTGGTGGACTTTGCCGCGGCCTACTACCAGCGCAGCGTCGGCGAGCTGGCGATGGCCGTGCTGCCACCGGAGTTGCGCAAGATGGACAGCGCGGCGCTGGCGCGGCGTGTGGGGCGCCTGCGCAGCCGCGCTGGGGCGCCGGTGGCTGCCGAAGGCCGCGCGGTGCCGGCTGCGGGCGCGCCTGCTGCCGGTACCGCGCCCGAGCTGGCCGCCGAGCAGCGCCTCGCGCTGCAGGCCGTGGCCGAGGCGCGCGCGCGGCTCGACCCGCGCCCGCTCCTGCTGCATGGCGTCACCGGCAGCGGCAAGACCGAGGTCTACCTGCACGCCGCTGCCGAGGCGCTGGCCGCCGGCCGGCAGGCGCTGGTGCTGGTGCCGGAGATCAACCTCACGCCACAGCTCGAGGCGCGCTTTGCGGCACGGTTTCCGGGGCGCGTGCTGTGCAGCCTGCACAGCGGCCTCACGCCCGCGCAGCGGCTGCGCCACTGGCTGCTGGCCCACCTGGGCCTGGCCGACCTCGTGCTCGGCACCCGGCTGGCGGTGTTCGCACCGCTGCCGCGGCTGGGCCTGATCGTCGTCGACGAGGAGCACGACGCCTCGTTCAAGCAGCAGGAAGGCGCCCGCTACTCGGCGCGCGACCTCGCCGTCTGGCGCGCCCACCAGGCCGGCGTGCCGGTGTTGCTGGGCTCGGCCACGCCGTCGATCGAGACCTGGCACCGCGTGCAGCAGGGTCGTTACCGGCGCGTGCCGCTGGCCACGCGCATTGGCGGCGGCGCGATGCCCCGGGTGCGGCTGCTCGACATGGGCCGGCTGCCCAAGGTGGCCGGCGCCGAGCGCGTGCTGGCCCCGGCCCTGCAGGACGCCATCGAGCAGCGCATCGCGCGCGGCGAGCAGAGCCTGTTGCTGCTCAACCGCCGCGGCTACGCGCCGGTGCTGCAGTGCGCAGCCTGCGGCTGGAAGAGCGGTTGCCCGCACTGCAGCGCCTGGCGCGTGTTCCACAAGGGCGACCGCACGCTGCGCTGCCACCATTGCGGCTACACCGAGCGCGTGCCGCGGGCCTGTCCGGACTGCGGCAACCTCGACATCGCGCCCATCGGACGCGGCACCGAGAAACTGGCCGAGCAGATCGGCGCGTTGCTGCCGGCGGCGCGCGTCGCGCGCATCGACGCCGACACCACGCGCGGCGCCGGCAGCCTGGAGCAGCAACTCGCGGCCGTGCATGCCGGCGAGGTGGACGTGCTGGTGGGCACGCAGATGGTGGCCAAGGGCCACGACTTCCGCCGCGTCACGCTGGTGGCGGCTGTCAACCCCGACACCGGCCTGTTCAGCAGCGACTTCCGCGCCCCCGAGCGGCTGTTCGCCCTGCTGATGCAGGCTGCCGGCCGCGCCGGGCGCGATGCCGCGCAGGCCGCCGCCGCCGAGATGTGGGTGCAGACCTGGAATCCGGCCCACCCGCTGTATGCCGCGCTGGTGGCGCATGACTACGGGCGCTTCGCCCTGCAGCAGCTGCGGGATCGCGAGACCGCCGGGTTACCGCCGTTTGCGGCGCTGGCGCTGATCCGCGCCGACGCCAAGACCGCCGCGGTGGCGCAGGCCTTCCTGGCCGAGGGTGCGGCCGAGGCCGAGGACGAGGCCTCGGCGCTCGGCCTGGCCGACGCGGTGCGTGTCTACCGCCCGGTGCCGCCGCCGGTGGCCAAGGTGGCCGACGTCGAGCGCATGCAGCTGCTGCTGGAGTCGCCCTCGCGCTCCGCGCTGCAGCGCCTGCTGGCGGCCTGGCTGCCGCGGCTGGACGCGCTCAAGCCCCGGCACAAGGGCCTGCTGCGCTGGGCCGTGGACGTGGATCCGGTGGCCATCTGAACCCGGATCCGGCAGAGGACCGCTCTCCTCGGCGGGCCACTTGGGCGCGGGCGGGTCTTCAGCCGCCCGCCAGCACCCGCTGGAGCTGCAGGGCCTCGGCCACGTGCACGAGGCCGATGCGCCCGGCGCCTGCCAGATCGGCGATCGTGCGCGCCACCTTCAGGCAGCGGTGCAGGCGCCGACCGCTCCAGCCCAGGCGGGCCGCCGCCTGCTGCACAAAGCGGGCGGCGGGCTCGTCCAGCGGGCACAGGGCGTCGATGCGCGCGGCGCCCAGCCGGGCGTTGGCCTCGCCCTGCCGGTCCTGCTGGCGCTGCCAGGCGGCGGCCACGCGCGCAGCCACTGCCGCCGAGGGCTCGCCGGCCGGGGCCGCCATCAGCTCTTCGGGGCTGGCGGCCAGCACCTCCACTTGCAGGTCGATGCGGTCGAGCAGCGGGCCCGACAGCCGCCCCTGGTAGCGCGCCACCTGCTCGGGTGTGCAGCGGCAAGCGCGGCCGACGCGGCTGCCGCTGCCGAGCCAGCCGCAGGGGCAGGGGTTCATCGCGGCCACGAGCTGGAAGCGCGCCGGAAAGCGCGCTTGCCGCGCGGCGCGCGAGATCGTCACAGCGCCCGTCTCCAGCGGCTCGCGCAGCGCCTCGAGTGCCGCACGCGGGAACTCCGGGGTCTCGTCAAGGAACAGCACGCCGCCGTGGGCCAGTGAGATCTCGCCCGGCCGCGGCGGCGAGCCGCCCCCGACCAGCGCTGGGGCGCTGGCCGTGTGGTGCGGGGCGCGCACCGGGCGTTGGCCGCTGCCGGGCATGGCCTCGTCGGTGGTCGTCCGCAGGCCGGCCACGGCGGCAGCGGCCAGCGCGTCGGCTTCGTCCAGGGGGGGCAGCAGGCCGGCCAGGCGCTCGGCCAGCATCGACTTGCCGCTGCCCGGCGGGCCCACCATGAGCAGGCTGTGGCCGCCGGCGGCGGCGATCTCCAGCGCCCGCTTGGCAGCTGCCTGGCCCTTCACGTCGCGCAGGTCGGGGCGGGGCTGGGGTGCGGCCGGCGCTGCCGGCCGCGCCCGCGGCAGCGGGGTTGCGCCCTCGCCCGGCACCAGCGAGGCCACCACCTGGGCCAGCGAGCTGGCAGATCGCACATCAAGATCACGAACCCTTGCGGCTGAGCGTGCGCTCACGTCAGGGAGGACGAGCATGCGGCTCGGCGCGTCGGCCTGCAGGGCCAGGGCCAGCGCCAGTGCGCCCCGCACCGGGCGCAGCTCGCCGGCCAGCGACAGCTCGCCGGCCCACTCGGCGGCATCGAGCCGCGCCGCATCGAGCTGTCCGGCCGCCGCCAGCACGCCCAGCGCGATGGGCAGGTCGAAGCGACCGCTCTCCTTGGGCAACTCGGCCGGTGCCAGATTGACGGTGATGCGCTTGTTGTGCGGGAAGGCAAAGCCGCTGGCCTGCAGCGCGGCGCGCACGCGCTCGCGCGATTCCTTCACTTCCGTGTCGGCCAGACCCACCAGCGTGAAGCTGGGCAGGCCGTTGGCCAGCTGAACCTCCACCTGCACGGGCGGAGCGTTCAAGCCGTCCAGCGCCCGACTGCGCACCACCGCCAATGACATGACCCCTCCCTGCGTTGGGCCGACGATGCTGCCCATGCACCACCACCGTGCGACGCACCACGCGGGTGCACCCGCCCGAGGGCTTGGTGCGGGTGCACCCCTGAAGGGGACAGCGATGGGAGCCCTGGCCCGAGCTGCCCGAATGCCGGACGGCGCCGCCGCGAGCGGCGCATGGCACAGGCCTTGCAAACGTCGACGGTGGGTGCTGTGGGCGGCAGGGCTGTTCTTCGTTTGCCGCGCCGTGATCCGACGCGTTGTCCGGTGGGAAGAATTTTTTTGGTTTGCGACTTGAGGAGTCCGCGCAATGAAGATGGTGACTGCCATCGTCAAGCCCTTCAAGCTTGACGAAGTGCGTGAAGCCCTGAGCGGCATTGGCGTTCAGGGGATCACGGTGACCGAGGTCAAGGGCTTTGGCCGACAGAAGGGCCACACGGAGCTCTACCGTGGCGCCGAGTACGTCGTCGACTTCCTGCCCAAGGTGAAGATCGAGGCCGCCGTCGACGAGAGCATCGTCGAGCGCGTGATCGAAGCCATCGAAAGCTCGGCCCGCACCGGCAAGATCGGCGACGGGAAGATCTTCGTCACCTCGCTGGAGCAGGTGGTGCGCATCCGTACCGGCGAAACCGGCAAGGACGCCCTGTGATGCGCACGCCGAGCCTGAGCCTTGCGAAAGAAGCTGACATGAAGAAACTCCTCACCACCTTCCTGGCCGGCCTGCTGCTGGTCGTTGCCGGCCTGCTGATGAGCGGCACGGCCTTCGCGCAGGCGGCTTCCGGGCCGGCCGCAGCCGCCTCCGCCGTGGCCGACGCCGCCTCGGCTGCGGCTTCCGCGCCGGCTCCCGCCGCTTCCGCACCGGCTTCCGCCGCGTCGGCACCGGCGGCGGCTTCCGCCGCCGCTGCGACGGCGCCAGTGCCCAACAAGGGCGACACCGCGTTCATGACCATCGCCACCGTGCTCGTCATCCTGATGACGATCCCCGGCCTGGCGCTGTTCTACGGCGGCCTCGTGCGCAGCAAGAACGTGCTCAGCGTGCTGATGCAGGTGTTCTGCGTCTTCGCGCTGATCTCGGTGCTGTGGGTGGTGTACGGCTACTCGCTGGCCTTCACGGCGAGCAACCCCTACATCGGCGGCCTGTCGAAGATATTCCTCGCGGGCGTGACGCCGGAGTCGATCGCGGCCACGTTCAGCAAGGGCGTCTACATCCCCGAGCTCACCTTCGTGGCCTTCCAGGGCACCTTCGCGGCCATCACCACGGCACTGGTCGTCGGGGCCTTCGCCGAACGCATGAAGTTCTCGGCCGTGCTGCTGTTCTCGGTGATCTGGTTCACCTTCGCCTACCTGCCGATCGCGCACATGGTCTGGTACTGGGACGGCCCGGACGCCATCACCGACGCCGCCAGCCTGGCGACGGTGACGGCCAACGCCGGTGCGCTGTGGGCCAAGGGCGCGCTCGACTTTGCCGGCGGCACCGTGGTGCACATCAACGCCGCCATCGCCGGCCTGGTGGGCGCCTACGTGGTGGGCAAGCGGGTGGGCTACGGCAGGGAAGCCATGGCGCCGCACAGCCTGCCGCTGACGATGATCGGCGCCTCGCTGCTGTGGGTGGGCTGGTTCGGCTTCAACGCCGGCTCCAACCTCGAAGCCAACGGCATCGCCGCGCTGGCCTTCGTCAACACCGTGGTGGCCACGGCTGCGGCCACGCTGGCCTGGATCGCCGGTGAAGCGCTGATGCGCGGCAAGGCCTCGATGCTGGGTGCCGCCTCGGGTGCGGTGGCCGGTCTCGTGGCCATCACCCCGGCCTGCGGCTTTGTGGGCGTGGGCGGTGCGCTGGCCATCGGCCTGATCTCCGGTTTCGTCTGCCTGTGGGGTGTCAACGGTCTGAAGAAGATGCTGGGCGCGGACGACTCGCTCGACGTGTTCGGCGTGCACGGCGTGGGCGGCATCCTGGGCGCGCTGCTGACGGGTGTGTTCGCCAGCCCGGCACTGGGCGGCACCGGCATCTGCGACTACGTGGCCAACACCTGCGGCGGCTTCGGCGGCATCGGCAGCCAGGTCTGGATCCAGCTCCAGGGCGTGATCTACACCATCCTCCTGTCGGGCATCGTGGCGTTCGTGGCCTTCAAGATCGTCGATCTGACGATCGGCCTGCGCGTCGCGGAAGACGAGGAGCGCGAGGGTCTGGACATCGCCAGCCACGGCGAGACGGCCTACAACAAGTGAGCGGCCGCGAACCGGCGCGCTGAGCGCGCCGACGCAAGACAACGGGGCCCGTGCTGCGCACGAGGCCCCTTCTCGCCACCTGCGCAGTCCTCTGGACGGCGGTGATTTGGGCGGAGAATGGCCCGACTGGCGAGGTGATCATGGTTCCGCATCTGACGACCGCCCTGACGGGCCCCATCAACGAACTCGAGCAGCGCATCCTCGAGTCCATGCCGGCCATCGAGCGCTGGTTCCGGCTCGAGTGGATGGAGCACACCCCGGCCTTCTACGCCGCAGTGGACCTGCGCAACGCCGGCTTCAAGCTCGCGTCGGTGTCGACCGACCTGTTCCCGGGCAGCTTCAATCACCTGACACCCGAGATGCTGCCGCTGGCCGTGCAGGCCGCGATGGCGTCCATCGAGAAAATCTGTCCGGAAGCGCGCAACCTGCTCGTCGTGCCCGACGACCTGGGCGACGACCCGTTCTACCGCGCCAGCGTCGGGCGGCTGGTGCAGATCTTCACCCAGGCGGGCCTGAACGTGCGGCTGGGCTCGACCGATCCTGCGCTTGCCGGGCCGCAGCGGCTGCCGCTGCCCGACGGCGGCGAGCTCTTGCTGGAGCCGCTGCTGCGCAGCAAGACGCGTCTGGGTCTGAAGGATTTCGACCCCTGCACCATCCTGCTGAACAACGACTTCGCCCACGGCATTCCGCGCCAGTTCCACAACCTGCACGAGCAGTACCTGCTGCCGCCGCTGCACGCCGGCTGGACGGTGCGCCGCAAGAGCATTCACTTCGAAAGTTATGAAGAAGTCGCCAAGAAGTTCGCCAAGCTGCTGGGCATGGACCCCTGGCTGATCACGCCGCTGCACAGCCGCTGCGGCGAGGTCGACTTCGACGACACCGCTGGCCTGGACTGTGTGCGTGCCAACGTCGAGGCCGTGCTCGGCAAGGTGCGGCGCAAGTTCAAGGAGTACGGCATCAACGAGCGGCCTTTCGTCGTCATCAAGGCCGACCATGGCAACCTGGGCCGTGGCGTCGTGACGGTGCGCGACGTGCGCGATCTGGCGGATGCCGCGGCGCTGCGCGACCGCATGGGCCTGGCCAAGGACGGCCAGGCCATCACCGAGGTGCTGATCCAGGAGGGCGTGCCCAGCTTCGAACGCGTGCATGGCGCCGTGGCCGAGCCGGTGGTGATGACGATGGACCGCTACGTGGTCGGCGGCTTCTACCGCGTGCACGCCGAGCGTGGCGCCGACGAGAACCTCGGCGGCCCCGGATCGAGCTATGTGCCGCTGGCCTTCGCCGAGGGCAGCGCCCTGCCCAGGCCCGGCGCCAAGCCCGGCGCCAGCGCGCCCAACCGCTTCTACATGTACGGCGTCATGGGCCGGCTGGCGATGCTGGCCGCCGCCTACGAACTGGAAGCCACCGACCCCGAGGCCGAGAGCTTCGAATGAGCGTTGCGCATGCCGGCCAGCGCGCGGCGTTGCCGGCGCTGACCCTGGCTGCCATCGGCGTCGTCTATGGCGACATCGGCACCAGCCCGCTGTATGCGCTGAAGGAGGTGTTCGCGCACGGCCGCGTCGCCATGACGCCGGAGCACGTGCTGGGCATCCTGTCGCTGGTGTTCTGGACGGTGACGGTGGTCGTCACACTCAAGTATGTGACGCTGATCCTGCGCGCCGACAACCACGGCGAGGGCGGCCTCATCGCGATGCTCGCGCTGGCCTCGCAGGCCGTGAAGGACCGCCCCGTGCTGCGCTCGCGCCTGCTGCTGCTGGGCATCTTCGGCACCGCGGTGTTCTTCGGCGATGGCGTCATCACGCCGGCCATCAGCGTGCTGTCGGCCGTCGAAGGCCTGGAGGTGGCCGCGCCGGGGCTGCACCGCTACGTGGTGCCGGTCACGCTGGCGGTGCTGACGCTGCTGTTCGCCGCGCAGCGCTTCGGCACCGCGGCGGTGGGACGTTGGTTCGGGCCCGTCACGCTGCTGTGGTTCGTTGTGCTGGCGGTGCTGGGCGTGGTGCACATCGCCCGCAATCCGGGCGTGCTCGTGGCGCTGTCGCCGCACCACGCCCTGGGTTTCGTCGCCGCCGAGCCCGGCGTGGCCTTTGTCGCCTTGGGCGCGATCGTGCTGTGCGTCACCGGCGCGGAGGCGCTGTATGCCGACCTCGGACACTTCGGCAAGAAGCCGATCCGGCTGGCCTGGTTCACGGTGGTGATGCCGGCTCTGCTGCTGAACTACTTCGGCCAAGGTGCGATGCTGCTGCAGCACCCCGAGAACGTGGCCAACCCCTTCTATGAGATGGCACCGCAGTGGGCGCTGTACCCGCTGATCGGTCTGGCCACGGCGGCCACCGTGATCGCCTCGCAGGCGCTGATCACGGCGGCCTTCTCTGTCGCCAAGCAGGCGGCGCAGCTGGGCTTTATTCCGCGGCTGCGGCTGCTGCACACCAGCGTGCGCGCCAGCGGCCAGGTCTACATCCCGTTTGTCAACTGGAGCCTGTACGGCTGTGTCGTCTTCGCCGTGGTCGTGTTCGGCAGCAGCAGTTCGCTGGCCTCGGCCTACGGCATCGCGGTGACGATCGACATGACCATCACCACGGTGATGACCTTCTTCGTCATCCGCCACGCCTGGCGGTTGCCGCTGCCGCTGTGCCTGGCTGCCACCGGCTGCTTCTTCGCCGTCGACCTGGTGTTCCTCTCGGCCAACCTCGTGAAGGTGCTCGACGGCGGCTGGTTCCCGCTGGCCATAGGCGGCGTGGTGTTCGCACTGATGACCACGTGGCACGCCGGCCGGCGGCTGATGGCCGAGCGGCTGCGCGATGAGGCGCTGGAGCTCGGCCCCTTCATCGACAGCCTGTTCCTGGCGCCACCGCTGCGTGTGCCGGGTACGGCGGTGTTCCTCAGTGCCGACAAGGGCAGCACACCCTTGGCCTTGCTGCACAACCTCAAGCACAACAAGGTGCTGCACGCGCAGAACCTGTTCGTCACCGTGGTGCACCATGAGCGGCCCTGGATCGGCTTTGGCCGGCGCGTCGAAGTGGAACCACTGGGCCACGACTGCTGGCAGGTGACCTTGCATTTCGGCTTCAAGAACGAACCCGACGTGCCCGAGGCGCTGCAGCTTCTCTGTGGCCGCGGCATCGAACTCGACGAGATGGAGACGAGCTACTTCCTCAGCCGCGACAGCGTGGTCCCGACCCTGGGCCGGGTGCGCGGGGGCATGGCACCCTGGCGCGAGAAGCTGTTCGCCAGCATGCACCGCAACGCTGCCGCCGCGGCCGACTTCCTGCACCTGCCGACGAACCGCCTTGTCGAGCTGGGCACGAAGATCGAGGTGTGACGCGCCCCAGGCTCCCTGCGGTCGCCATCCCCCGAGGGGGCTCATGCAGCGGCCCGGCAGAGCCGGATCCGCGCATGCGGCTTGGCCGCTCAGGCCGCCATCAGGCTGGTGAACATCTTCGTCGGCCGCGGGCGGTAGGGCTTCAGGCGGCGAGCGATTTCCGCGATGTGCTCCGGCGTCGTGCCGCAGCAGCCGCCGGCAATGTTGAGGAAGCCGCTCTTGGCGAACTCCTCCAGCAGCGCTGCCGTGACCTCGGGCGTCTCGTCGAAGCCGGTGTCGCTCATCGGGTTGGGCAGGCCGGCGTTGGGGTAGCAGCTGATCCAGGTGTCGAAGGCCACCTTCGACAGCTCTTCGATGTAGGGCCGCATCAGCGCCGCGCCGAGCGCGCAGTTCAGGCCCACGGCCAGCGGCCGCGCGTGGCGCACGCTGTGCCAGAAGGCGGCCACTGTCTGGCCGCTGAGGATGCGACCCGAGGCGTCGGTGACGGTGCCGCTGATGATCACCGGCAGCCGCTCGCCCGTGGCCTCCATCAGCTCGTCGAGCGCGAAGATGGCAGCCTTGGCGTTGAGCGTGTCGAAGACGGTCTCGACCAGGAAGACGTCGCAACCGCCTTCGAGCAGGCCTTCGGCCTGCTCGCGGTAGGCGGCCCGCAGCTCGTCGAAGCTGACGTTGCGGGCGCCAGGGTCGTTGACGTCAGGGCTGATGCTCGCGGTGCGCGGCGTCGGGCCCAGGGCGCCGGCCACGAAGCGCGGCTTGTCGGGCGTGGTGTGGCGCTCGCAGGCCAGGCGCGCCAGCCGCGCCGCGGCCACGTTCATCTCGCGCGCCAGGTGCGCCAGGCCGTAGTCGTCCTGGGCGATGGCGGTGGCGCCGAAGGTGTTGGTCTCGATCAGATCGGCGCCGGCTGCCAGGTACTGCTCGTGGATGCCGAGGATGACGTCGGGCCGTGTCAGCACCAGCAGGTCGTTGTTGCCCTTCAGGTCCTTGGGGTGGCCGGCCAGCGCCGCGTGGCGGAAGTCCGCCTCGCCGAGCTTGTGGCGCTGGATCATCGTGCCCATGGCACCATCGATGATCGCGATGCGCTGCTGCAAAATGGCGGGCAGGGCGGCTGCTCGGGTGTAGCGAGCGGTCAGGGGGACCGGGACGGGCGAGTTCGGCGCGTTCATCGCCCGATTGTAGAAAGCCCCACCACGGCGCACTGCGCCGAGCGCATGAAACACCTCACTCCCCTACAGACCTGGCATTACCTGCAGTCCAACCCCGACGCGCTGTTCATCGACGTGCGCATGGAGATCGAGTATCTGTACGTCGGCCACCCGCCCGGCGTGGTGCACATCGCGTGGTACGAGTACCCGGAGATGCAGGCCGACCCCGCCACCTTCGTGCGGCAGGTGCGGCGCGAGGGCGGTCGTGAGGACCGCCCCGTGGTGCTGATCTGCCGCTCCGGCAAGCGCACCGTGGAGGCCGGTCAGGTGCTCGAGTCCGCCGGCTTCCGCGAGGTGGTCAACGTGCTGCACGGATTCGAGGGCGAACTCGACGAGCACTTCCAGCGGGGCCGACTCAACGGCTGGCGGCACGACGGGCTGCCCTGGGAGCAGCTCTGAGGCCGCCTCAGGGGATGTCGCTTCGGCGCTGAACGCCAAGCGCCGCCCCAGCGCGGGCCATGGATATCAGAGTGTGCGGTGCTTGCGGCGGTGCTTGCGGCGCTGCAGCAGGTCGGGTTCGACGCCGAAGGGGCTTGTGCGGCTGTGCCTGCGGCGGCGTTCGCCGTGGTTGCGCAACACGAGGTCCAGCACCAGCAGCGCCATGGCCGTGGGCACCACCGCGCCCGCGCCGAGCGCCAGCCAGGTGGCCGGCATCTCGTGCTGGTAGACCGAACCCATCTGCGCCTCCAGGCCGGCGGCGGTGAGCAGCACCTCCTGCGAGGCGACCATCGTCAGCAGCATCAGCGTTGCGGCACCCAGACGCCACAGCGTGCGGCGCGCGCCGTGACCGCTGCCGTCGGAGTACGCCAGCCACATCGCCGCCGTGTAGCCCACCAGCGCCATGAGGGCGGCACCGCCGGCCAGCGCCGGCTCCCAGCGCAAGCCCGGCCGGAACCCGGCCGCCTGCAGCCAGCCCAGCTGAACGGCCAGCGAGGCCGCGGCCACCAGCGTTCCGGCGCCCATCAGGACCGGCAGGCTCTGTCGCCGCGTCAGCCACCAGGCCGCCGGCAGGCACATGAAGGAGCCCAGCCCCACGAGCAGCGGCAGCGCCAGCCAGCGAAAGCCCAGCGCGAAAGGAAAGCCCTCGGCACCCAGCGCCAGCACCATCGCCGACGACAGCCCCACCGCCAGCGAGACGGCCGCCCTCAAGGCCGGGCCGAGTCTGTCACGGGCGTGCACCAGCCCCTGGGCGCGGCGGATCCACGCCACGAACAGGTGTGAGGACAGCAGCGCCACGACGGCGGCCATCAACCACAACAGGAAAGACCAGTCGCCAGCCGACATCGACCGATCAT
>JAUMBF010000092.1:0-76921 GCA_032115875.1 Rubrivivax sp. | reverse complement strand
AGGGCAGAAGATCGGCAACCCCTTCAGCCTCACGCCCGAGGAGCCCGAGCCCCTGGAGCGGCTGCCGCACGTGGTGGTGGTGATCGACGAGCTCGCCGACCTGATGATGGTGGTCGGCAAGAAGATCGAGGAGCTCATCGCGCGGCTGGCGCAGAAGGCCCGCGCCTCGGGCATGCACCTGATCCTGGCCACGCAGCGCCCCAGCGTCGACGTGATCACCGGCCTGATCAAGGCCAACATCCCCACCCGCATCAGCTTCCAGGTCAGCAGCAAGATCGACAGCCGCACCATCCTCGACCAGATGGGCGCCGAGGCGCTGCTGGGCATGGGCGACATGCTCTACATGGCCAGCGGCACCGGGCTGCCGGTGCGCGTGCACGGCGCCTTCGTTTCTGACGACGAGGTACATCGCGTCGTGGACTACCTCAAGCAGCAAGGCGAGCCCAACTACGTGGAGGGCATTCTCGAAGGCGGCGTGCTCGACGGCGAGGGTGACGCTGCCCAGGCCGGCGGTGGCGGCGCCCCGGGCGGTGGCGAGAGCGACGCGATGTACGACCAGGCCGTGGCCGTGGTGCTGCAGCACAAGCGCGCCAGCATCTCGCTGGTGCAGCGTCACCTGCGCATCGGCTACAACCGCGCCGCGCGGCTGCTCGAGCAGATGGAGCAGAGCGGGCTCGTATCGCCCATGGGCCACAACGGCAATCGCGACATCCTGGTGCCCAAGCGCGACGAATGAAGCGCCACGCGATCACCCGCCGCTCGCTGCTGCTGGCCGGCAGCCTGGCTCTGGCCACCGCCGCCCGTGCGCAAGACGCCGCCGAGCGGCTGCGCGCCTTCGTGCGCGACACGCGCTCGGGCCAGGCGCTCTTCACGCAGACCGTCATCTCCCCCGACGGCCAGCGCCGCCGCACGAGCAGCGGCGAGTTCGCCTTCGCGCGGCCCGACCGCTTCCGCTTCGTCTACCGCAAGCCTTTCGAGCAGACGCTGGTGTCCGACGGGCGCAAGGTCTGGATGCACGATCCCGATCTCAACCAGGTGAGCTCGCGCCCGCTGGGGCAGGCGCTGGCGGCCACACCGGCGGCGCTGCTGGCCGGCGGCGCGCTGGAGCCGGCCTTCAGCCTGAGCGCCGAGCCCGCGGCCGAGGGCCTGGACTGGGTGCGCGCCACGCCGCAGGCGCGCGACGGCGCCTTCGAGTGGATGCGCGTGGGCTTTCGTGGCAATGAGCTCGCGGTGATCGAGGTGCAGGACGGCTTCGGCCAGCGTTCACGGCTGGCCTTCTCGCGCTTCGAGGCCAACGTGGCGCTGCCGGCGGAGCGCTTCCGCTTCGTCGTTCCGCCGGGCGCCGATCTCGTCGAGCAGTAGGTCGGGGGGGGGGGCAGGCGCATGGCGCAGGACGGCCTGTTCGACCAGACGCCGGCAGCCGGCACGCCGCCCTCGGCCCCGGTGCCGCTTGCCGAGCGCCTGCGACCGCGCACGCTGGACGAGGTGGTGGGCCAGCGCCACCTGCTCGCGCCGGGCAAGCCGCTGCGCGTGGCCTTCGATGGCGCGCGGCTGCCGTCGATGATCCTCTGGGGCCCGCCGGGCGTGGGCAAAACAACGCTGGCGCGGCTGCTGGCCGGCGCCACGGGCGCGCAGCTCATCGTGCTGTCGGCCGTGCTCTCGGGCGTGAAGGAGATCCGCGACGCCGTCGAGCAGGCTCAGCGCCTGGCGCGCCAGGGCAAGGCCACGGTGCTGTTCGTTGACGAGGTGCACCGCTTCAACAAGGCGCAGCAGGACGCCTTCTTGCCGCATGTGGAGGCGGGCCTCTTCAGCTTCATCGGCGCCACCACCGAGAACCCGAGTTTCGAGGTGAATGCCGCGTTGCTGTCACGCGCGGCGGTGTTCGTGCTCGAGCCCCTGGACGAGGTCGAGCTTGGCGAACTGCTTTCGCGCGCACAGGCCGCCGTCCAGGGCCCGCAGCCCGACGAGGCGGCGCGTGCGCAGCTCATCGCCTTTGCCGATGGCGATGGCCGTCGCCTGCTCAACGCCTACGAGAGCGCGGTGGCCGCCCACCCTGGCGCCACCACGCTCGGCCCGGAGCAACTGGAGGCCGCCCTGGGCAAGCTGCTGCGTCGCGGCGACAAGGGCGGCGACCTGTTCTACGACCTCATCTCGGCCCTGCACAAGAGCGTGCGCGGCTCCGACCCCGACGCTGCGCTCTACTGGCTGGCACGGCTGCTGGATGCCGGCATGGATCCGCGGTATGCCGCTCGCCGCCTGGTGCGCATGGCCAGTGAGGACATCGGCCTGGCCGACCCGCGCGCGCTGGCCTTGTGTCTCGATGCCGCCGGCGCCTTTGAGCGCCTGGGTTCGCCCGAGGGCGAGCTGGCCCTGGCCCAGGCGGCCGCCTACCTGGCCGTGGCGCCCAAATCCAACGCCGTCTACAAGGCCTGGGGCGCGCTGCGCGAGCAGGTGGGCCGCGACGGCACCCACCCGGTGCCCATGCACCTGCGCAACGCGCCCACGGCGCTGATGAGGTCGCTCGGCGTCGGCGCCGGTTACCGCTACGCGCACGACGAAGAGGAAGGCCACGCAGCCGGCGAGACCTATCTGCCGCCCCACCTGGCAGGCCGCCGCTTCTATGAGCCGGTGGCCCGGGGCCTGGAGCTGCGCATTGGCGACAAGCTCGCCGAACTCCGCCGCCGCGACGCGGAGGCCGCTCGCAAACCCCCGTCTGAAGACCCCGCGACCGACACCTAGAATCCGCGCCGTCTACCCCGGGCCGGGTTCTTGCATGACTCCCCGGTCAACGGAGAACCACGCGCATGGAAATCTTCCTCCAGCAGATCATCAACGGTCTGGTCCTGGGCAGCATGTACGCCCTCGTGGCCTTGGGCTACACCATGGTGTACGGCATCATCAACCTCATCAACTTCGCGCACGGTGAGGTGCTGATGTTCGGCGCGCTCACCAGCTGGACGGTGGTGACGCTGCTCGTGGATACCGGGCTGCCCGGGTGGGCGCTGATGCTGATCTCGATGGGATGTGCGGTGGTGGTGTGCGCGGCACTGAACTTCTCGATCGAGAAGCTGGCCTACCGGCCGCTGCGCAACGCGCCTCGGCTGGCGCCGCTGATCACCGCCATGGGCGTCAGCCTGCTGCTGCAGACCATCGCGATGATCCTCTGGAAGCCCAACCCCAAGCCCTACCCGCAGCTGCTGCCCACCGAGCCGATCAACCTGGGCGGCCCGGTGATCACGGTGACGCAGATCCTCATCCTGGGGGTCACGGCCATCGTGCTGGCGATGCTGATGTACATCGTCAACCGCACCAAGCTCGGTCGTGCCATGCGCGCCACGGCCGAAAACCCGCGCGTGGCGGCGCTGATGGGCGTCAAGCCGGACCTCGTGATCTCGGCCACCTTCGTGATCGGCGCCGTGCTCGCTGCGGTGGCCGGCATCATGTGGGCGGCCAATTACGGCACGGTGCAGCACACCATGGGCTTCCTGCCGGGCCTGAAGGCCTTCACGGCCGCGGTTCTGGGGGGCATCGGCAACCTGGCCGGCGCCGTGGTGGGCGGCCTGTTGCTGGGCCTGGTGGAGGCTCTGGGTGCCGGCTATCTGGGTGCGCTGACCGGCGGTGTGCTGGGCAGCCACTACGCCGACATCTTCGCCTTCGTGGCGCTGATCCTCGTGCTCACGCTCAGGCCGCAGGGCCTGCTCGGCGAGCGCGTGGCGGACCGGGCCTGAAGGAGCAACCGCGATGCAGTCGATGCAGACCAAGATCGTGGTCTTTGTGCTGTGCGCGCTGGCCTTGCTGGCGTTGCCCCTGGTGATGCAGTCCGTGGGCATGGGCAACTTCTGGATCCGGATCCTCGCGACCGCGCTGCTGTATGTGCTGCTGGCGTTGGGGCTGAACATCGTGGTCGGCTATGCCGGTCTGCTGGATCTGGGCTTCGTCGCGTTCTACGCGGTGGGCGCGTACATGTACGCGCTGCTGGCCAGTCCGCACCTGTTCGAGACCTTTCCGGCCATCGCCGCGCTGTTCCCGAGCGGCCTGCACACGCCGATCTGGATGGTCATCCCGCTCGCCGCTGGCCTGGCCGCGATTGCCGGCGTGCTGCTGGGCACGCCCGTGCTCAAGCTCAGGGGCGATTACCTCGCCATCGTCACCTTGGGCTTCGGCGAGATCATCCGCGTGTTCCTGAACAACCTCGAGCACCCGGTGAACATCACCAACGGGCCGCGAGGCCTGGACCGCATCGATCCGATGACCATCGGACCGGCTGCCGACCCCTGGGTCAACTTCGGCAAGCCGCTGGTCGTGGGCGGGTTGTCGATCCCGTCCGTCACGCTGTACTACTACCTGTTCCTGATGCTGGTGGTGGTCAGCGTCGTCATCTGCCACCGCCTGGAAACCAGCCGCATCGGCCGCGCCTGGATGGCGATCCGCGAAGACGAGATCGCCGCCAAGGCCATGGGTATCAACACGCGCAACATGAAGCTGCTGGCCTTCGGCATGGGCGCCACCTTCGGCGGCGTCAGCGGGAGCATGTTCGCGGCCTTCCAGGGTTTCGTCAGCCCAGAGAGCTTCAGTCTGATGGAGAGCGTGATGATCGTCGCCATGGTCGTGCTCGGCGGCATGGGCCACCTGCCGGGCGTGGTGCTGGGTGCGCTGCTGCTGGCGGCACTGCCCGAGGTGCTGCGCGCCGTGTCGGGCCCTTTGCAGCAGATGACGGGCGGGCGGCTTGATGCATCCATCCTGCGCCAGTTGCTGATTGCGCTGGCGATGATTTCCATCATGTTGCTGCGCCCCCGTGGCCTGTGGCCGTCGCGCGAGCACGGCAAGGCGGCGTCGCAACCGACGCCCGCCGGCGGTGGAGCGGCCAAGGCATGAGCAGGCCGCAGAGCATGGCCGGCGGCGACCTCGTCCTCAGGGTCGCGGGCGTCAGCAAGCGCTTCGGCGGCCTGCAGGCGCTGTCCGACGTCGGCATCACCATCCGCGCCGGCCAGGTCTACGGCCTGATTGGCCCCAACGGCGCCGGCAAGACCACCTTCTTCAACGTCATCACAGGCCTGTACACCCCCGACGGCGGCAGCTTCGAGCTTGGCGGCGCACCCTACGAGCCCTCGGCGGTGCACGAGGTGGCGCGCCAGGGCATCGCGCGCACCTTTCAGAACATCCGCCTGTTCCCGGAGATGACGGCCCTCGAGAACGTGATGGTCGGCCGCCACGTGCGCACGAAGTCGGGCTTGGTGGGCGCCATCTTCCGCACCGCCGGATTCAAGGCCGAGGAGGCCGCGATCACGCAACGGGCTCAGGAGCTGCTCGATTACGTCGGCATCGGACGTTATGCCGAATACCGTGCCCGCACGCTCAGCTATGGCGACCAGCGGCGCCTGGAGATCGCCCGCGCGCTGGCCACCGAGCCCAAGCTGATCGCCCTTGACGAGCCCGCCGCCGGCATGAACGCCACGGAGAAGGCGGTGCTGCGCGAGTTGATCGACCGCATCCGCAACGACGGCCGCACCATCCTGCTCATCGAGCACGATGTGAAGCTCGTGATGGGCCTGTGCGATCGCGTCACCGTGCTCGACTACGGCAAGCAGATCGCCGAAGGCACGCCCGCCGAGGTGCAGAAGAGCGAGAAGGTGATCGAAGCCTACCTGGGCGCCGGTCACACAGCGCATTGAGGATTCGATGACATCCAGCGACAAGGGCGAGGCCCTGCTCAAGGTCAGCGGCCTGAAGGTCGCCTACGGTGGCATCCAGGCTGTCAAGGGCGTGAGCTTCGAGGTGCGGCAGGGCGAGCTCGTCAGCCTGATCGGCGCCAATGGCGCCGGCAAGACCACCACGCTGAAGGCCGTCACCGGCACGCTGCCGGCGGCCGACGGCGAGATCCTCTACCTCGGCAAGCCGATCAAGGGGCAGGGCGCCTGGGATCTTGTCAAGCAGGGCCTGGTGATGGTGCCCGAGGGCCGCGGCGTCTTCTCGCGCATGACCATCCTCGAGAACCTGCAGATGGGGGCCTTCGTGCGCGACGACAAGGACGGCATCGCGGCCGACATCGAGCGCGTCTTCGGCATCTTCCCGCGGCTGAAGGAGCGCGCCACGCAGCTGGCCGGCACCATGAGCGGCGGCGAGCAGCAGATGCTGGCCATGGGTCGCGCGCTCATGGCGCAGCCCAAGGTGCTGCTGCTCGACGAGCCCAGCATGGGCCTTTCGCCCATCATGGTGGACAAGATCTTCGAGGTCGTGGCCGACATCCACGGCCGCGGTACCACCGTGCTGCTGGTCGAGCAGAACGCCAGCCGCGCCCTGGGCCTGGCCGACCGCGGCTACGTGATGGAGTCCGGCGAGGTCACGATGACGGGCGACGCCAAGGCGCTGCTCGCCGACCCCAAGGTGCGGGCCGCCTACCTGGGCGAGTAGAGCCTCGCCCGGCCGGGTGAGAAGCCGGGTGAGAATCGAGATCACGTTGCCGCCGATGGCGCCCCTGGCGCCCGAGCCCATGCTCCAGCACCCGCAGTTCGACCCCGTCGCCATCGCCATCGGTCCGTTGGCCGTGCACTGGTACGGCCTCACCTACCTCGTGGCCTTCGGCCTTTTCTGGTGGCTGGGCGCGCGCCGCGTGGCGCTGCCGCAGTTCGCCTCTCGCGGGTGGGCGCGCCGCGACGTCGAGGACCTGCTGTTTTGGGGCGTGATCGGCGTCGTTGTCGGCGGCCGCGTGGGCTACGCCCTGTTCTACAAGCCCGGCCAGTACCTGGACAACCCGCTGGAGATACTCATGCTCTGGAAGGGCGGCATGAGCTTTCACGGCGGCATGCTGGGCGTCATCGTCTCGCTGGCGCTGTGGGCGCGCGCTCGGGGGCGGCCGTTCCTGGAGATGATGGATGTGGTGGCCCCCTGCGTGCCCACGGGCCTGGCCTCGGGCCGTATCGGCAACTTCATCAACGGCGAGCTCTGGGGTCGCGCTGCCGACTCCGCGCTGCCGTGGGCGGTGGTGTTCCCGCAGAGCGGCAACGCGCTGCCGCGCCACCCCTCGCAGCTCTACCAGTTCTTGCTCGAGGGTCTGCTGCTGTTCGCGCTGCTGTGGTGGTACGGCCAGCGCGAGCGTGCGCGTGGGCAGGTCGCGGCGGCCTTCCTGGTGGGCTACGGCGTGCTGCGCTTTGTGGCCGAGTTCTTCCGCGAGCCCGACAGCTTCCTGGGCATCCTGGCGCTGGGCCTGAGCATGGGCCAGTGGCTGTGCCTGCCGATGATCGCCGCCGGTGTGGCGCTGTGGCTGTGGTGCGCCCGCCGCTCACACGCCTAGCATGCCCACCATGCGCCAGATCTTCCTCGACACCGAAACCACCGGCCTGTCGGCCGAGCAGGGCGATCGCATCATCGAGGTCGCGTGCATCGAGCTCGACAACCGCCGTTGCAGCGATCGCCGCTTCCACCACTACGTGAACCCCGGGCGCAGCAGCCACCCTGACGCGGTGCGGGTGCACGGCATTACTGACGATTTCCTGGCCGACAAGCCACCGTTCGCGGTCGTGGTCGACGAACTGCTGGCCTTCGTGGACGGTGCCGAGGTGATCATCCACAACGCCGCTTTCGACCTTGCCTTTCTCGATGCCGAGCTTGCCCGGCTGGGCCGCCCGCGTTTCTCGCAGCACTGTGTGCAGGTCACCGACAGCCTGCTCATGGCCCGCGAGCTGTACCCGGGCAAGAGCAATTCGCTGGATGCGCTGTGCCGGCGGCTGGGGGTCGACACCTCCCGGCGCGACCTTCACGGGGCGCTGATCGATGCCGACCTGCTGGCACAGGCCTACCTGGCGATGACGCGTGGGCAGGACACGCTGGTCATCGATTCCGCCGACGGGGCATCGCCCCCGGGGGGGGTGCGCAGCGAGGAGGCTTCGACCGAGCTGCGCGCCCTCGTGCTGCCGCTGCTCCAAGCGAGCGCCGCTGAACGGAGGGCACATGACGACTTGCTGCGCGGGCTGGACAAGGCGTGCAAGCAGGGCGCGGTATGGCGTCCGACCGAGCCGCCCTCGGCCGTGGCATAATCCTCGGCTTCCCGGGCCACGGTGTGTCCGCAGATTCCGGGCGGTTAGCTCAGCGGTAGAGCACTGCCTTCACACGGCAGGGGTCGCAGGTTCGAACCCTGCACCGCCCACCAGCATCGGCCCGTGCGGCCAGTGAGTTTCCAGGCAACAGGCGGCACCCTCGGGTGCCGTCGGTCTTTCTGGGCCGATGCGGTTATGGTGGAGCCTTGTCGACAGCCTCCCCCTTTCTGCAAGTCCTGTACGCCGAGTGGCGATTGATGCGCCGCCACCGGCGGCTGGCGATCGCCTTCGGGGGTGTGCTGCTGGTGCCGGCGCTCTACGCCTTCATCTACCTGAAGGCGATGTGGGATCCCGCGTCGCACACGCGGGAGCTGCCTGCCGCGCTGGTCAACCTGGACGAAGGCGCACACTACCGCGACCGCTCGCTGAATCTCGGCACCGAGGTCATTGAGGCCATCCGGCGGCACGGCCAGTTCCGCTACCTGCGTTACGACGATCCCGAGCAGGCTCGCCGCGATGTGCGTCGCGGCCTGCTGGCCTTCAGTCTCGAGCTGCCGCGGGACTTCAGCCGCAGCGCCCTGCCAGCGGAACTGCCCGGCGCCGCCAAGCTGACGATCTACACCAGCGAAGGCAACCATTACGCCAGCGCCGGGTTGGCAAGGCGCTTCGCCCCTGAGGTGGCGCAGCGCGTCAACACCATGCTCAGCGAGGCCCGCTGGGAGCTGGTGCTGTCCACAGCCGCCGGCTCTCAACGCAGCCTCGAGGCGCTGCGCGGTGCGTTGACCGACCTGCACGGCGGCAGCGCCGAGCTTGCCGCAGGCGTGGCGCGCGTGCGCGAAGGTGGGGCGCGGCTTTCCCATGGCGCAGCGGCGGCGGCCGATGGATCGCAGGGCCTGCGGGCCGGGGCCACGCAGCTCAACGAGGGCGCGCAGCAGCTTGCAGCCGGGCTGCGCCAGATTGGGCCCGTGCTGAGGGGCCTCGACCGCGCACGGCCCTCCGATGCGGATCTGCTGGCGCTGCGCGGCGGCGCGCGGGCCCTGGTCGAGGGGCACCAGGAGCTCGGGCGGGGGCTTGGCGGGCTCGCGGCCGGGGCTCGGCGTTTCGAGGCCGGCCTGGGCACGCTCAAGACCGCGGCCGACGAGGTACCTCTGTTCGGTAGCCGTCTCGTGGAAGGCATCGTGCCGCTGGAAGACGGTGCCGGCCAGCTCGTCAGCGGGCTTGGTCAGGCCGTGGCCGGTCAGGCCCGCCTGCTTGGCGGTGCCGAGCGTCTGGAGGATGGCGTCGCCGCGCTGGCCGAGGGCACGCAGCGTGCTGGCGCAGCGCTCGCGCCGGTGCTGGCGCGCCTTCCCGACGACGCTCGGCTCGAGAGCTTCATCGACGGGGCCCGCGAGCTCGTGCGGGGCCAGGAGTCCTTGAACGTCGGCCTGCGCCAGCTGGCCTCGGGCCAGCAGCTGCTGCAGACCGGCCTGGCCCAACTTGGCGACGGCGCCGACCGCCTCGCCGCCGGCATCGGCCTCGTGCGCGGCAGCCTGCCCGGTGGCGTGGACGCGCCGGGTGGCAGTGCGCAGGGGCTGGCGCTGTCGGTGGAGCCACGCATCGAGGTGGCCGCGCCGGTGCCCAACCACGGAACGGCGCTGACACCGAACTTCGTGCCGCTGGCGCTGTGGGTGGGCGCGGTGATGGCGGCGTTTCTGGTGCACTGGCGCCGCGTACCCGAGCCGCTGGGTATGGCGCCCACCTGGCAGGTGGGCGCGGCCAAGCTGATGCTGCCGTTGGCGGCGGTGCTGCTGCAGGCGCTGTTGATGCTGGCGCTGTTGCGCGGCGTGCTGCAGGTGCCGCTGGTCGCGCCGGTGGACTTTGCGGCGACGCTGCTCGTGGCGTCGGCCACCTTCCTGGCCTTGGTGTTCGCGCTGGTGCGCCTGCTCGGTGATCTGGGCAAGGTGATCGCCGTGCTGCTGCTGGTGGTGCAGGTGTCGGCGGCCGGCGCCCTGCTGCCCATCGAGTTGTCCGATGCGGAGTTCCAGGCCATCCACCCCTATCTGCCGTTGTCTTGGGTGGTGCGGGCGTTCCGCGTCAGCCTGTTCGGTGCCTTCGAGGGTGAGCTGGCTGCGCCGCTGGGCACCGTGGCCGCCATCGGCGTGGTTGCTCTGGCGCTGGGTCTTCTCACCGGCCGTTCGCGCGAGGTGCCGACATCGCAGTGGCGCCCTCCGTTGGACCTGGACTCCTGAAGGAGCGGGCTCTCCGTCGGATGCGCAGACTTGCCGTCGTGTATATTGAAGTTGACACTCCCAGGCCGCGATGAACCACGCCTTCCCCTTCAGCGCCATCGTCGGTCAGGACGAGATGAAGCTCGCGATCCTTGTCGCCGCGGTCGATCCCGCCGTCGGCGGCGTGCTGATCTTCGGCGATCGCGGCACCGGCAAGAGCACCGCGGTGCGGGCCCTGGCGGCGCTGCTGCCCAGGATGAAGGCCGTCGTCGGCTGCCGTTATGGCTGTGACCCTGCGCGTCCGTTTTGCAGCAAGGCCGAGCCTTGCGCTGGCCGAATCGGCGGCAAGAGCGCGCCCGTGGGCGTGCCGGTCGTCGACCTGCCGCTGGGCGCCACCGAAGACCGCGTCGTCGGCGCGCTTGACATCGAGCGCGCCCTCACCGAGGGCACGAAGCATTTCGAGCCTGGGCTGCTGGCCCGTGCCAACCGCGGCTTCCTGTACATCGACGAGGTCAACCTGCTGGAAGACCACCTCGTCGACCTGCTGATCGACGTCGCCGCGTCGGGCGAGAACGTCGTCGAGCGCGAGGGCCTGTCGGTGCGCCACCCCGCGCGCTTCGTGCTCGTGGGCAGCGGCAACCCTGAGGAGGGCGAACTGCGCCCGCAGTTGCTCGACCGCTTTGGCCTGGCGGTGGACGTGCGCACGCCGCAGGACCTGCCCACGCGCATCGAGGTCATCAAGCGCCGCGACGCCTTCGAGCGCGATCCTGAGTCCTTCGCCTCTCGCTGGAAAAAGGATGAGGACGCCACGCGCCGCCGCCTCGTGCGTGCACGCCAGCGGCTGGCCGACGTGAGCCTGGGGGATGCCGCACTGTTGCGCATCGCCAGTCTCTGCACCGCACTGGGCACCGATGGTCTGCGCGGCGAGTTGACGCTCATGCGCGCGGCACGGGCCTTTGCAGCGCTGCAGGGCGATGCGGCGGTTTCCGATGCGCACGTCCACGCCATCGCCCGGCCCGCGCTGCGCCACCGCCTGCGCCGCGACCCCTTGGACGACACCGACGCCGGCGCGCGTGTCGAGCGTGTGCTGGCCGAGGTCTTCGGCGCTCCGCGGGCCGCGGCCGCCTGAACGGGCCGCCTGCAGCCGCCAGCCGACCATGGCCGACGCACGCGAGCCCGCCGGCCAGGACCTGGCCCTGGCGGCAGCGCTGCTGGCCGTCGATCCACGTGGCCTCGGGGGTGCGCGCCTGATGGGCCCGGCCGGCCCTGTGCGCGACGCCTGGCTCGGCGCGCTGCGCGCGCTGCTGCCACCAGGCATGCCTTGGCGGCGGCTGCCGCAGCACGCCGGTGAAGACCGCCTGGCCGGCGGCCTGGATCTGCAGGCCACGCTTGCCAGCGGCCGCGCGGTGCTGCAGCAGGGGCTGCTGGCCGCGGCTGACGGTGGCATCGTCGTGGCCGCGATGGCCGAGCGGCTGGCCACGGGCACCGCGGCGCAAGTGGCCGCGGCGCTGGACAGCGGCACGCTGCGCGTCGAGCGCGACGGCCTGAGCGCCGTTGTGCCCGCCGGCTTTGCACTGCTCGCCCTCGACGAGGCCGAGGGTGACGACAGCCCGATGGCGGCCGCCTTGGCCGACCGACTGGCTTTGTGGCTGCCCTTGCGCGGCCTGGGTTGGCGCGACGCGCCGCAAGCCGCCGACGTGGCTGGTTGGGTCGAAGCCGTGGCCGAGGCGCGTCGCCGCGTTGCCACGGTGCAGGTACCCGACGAACTGGTGGCTGCGCTGGCCGCGGCCACGCTCGTGCTGGGCGTCGATTCGCCGCGCGCCGCCTGGGCCGCGGTGCGGCTGGCGCGGGCCTCTGCGGCGCTGTTCGGCAGGGGGGTGGCCGACGCCGAGGACGCCGACCGCGCCGCAGCGCTGGTGCTCGCCCCGCGCGCGACGCGGCTGCCACCCGAGCGGGCTGACGAGACCGCCGAGCAGACCCCGCCACCGGCCCCGCCGCCCGACGAAGCCGCATCACCACCGCCGGGCGAATCCCCCGCGTCATCGCACGAAGAAACGACGCCGCTCGAGGACCGCGTGCTCGATGCCGCCACCGCCGCCATCCCGGCCGGCCTTTTGGCGCAGCTGCTGCACGGCGATGCCGCGCGTGCGCGCTCGGCGCGCGGGGGCAAGGCCGGCGCCACGCAGGTCTCGCGCAGCCGCGGGCGGCCGCTGGGCGCGCGCCGCGGCCCGCCGATGCACGGCGCGCGGCTGCACCTGGTGGCCACGCTGCGGGCCGCCGCGCCCTGGCAGCCGCTGCGCCGCCGGGCCTGGGCCGCGCAAGCGGGCCGTGCTGAAGGCCCGCGCGTGCACGTCCGGCCCGACGACTTCCATGTGCGCCGCTACGCTGAAAAGCGCGGCACGACCACGGTGTTTGCGGTCGACGCGTCTGGCTCGGCCGCCCTGCATCGCCTCGCCGAAGCCAAAGGCGCTGTCGAGTTGCTGCTGGCCGAATGCTATGTGCGGCGCGACGAAGTGGCCGTGCTGGCCTTCCGCGGAAGCGGTGCCGAGCTGCTGCTGCCGCCCACGCGCTCGCTGGTGCGCGCGCGGCGTTCGCTGGCCGGCCTGCCGGGCGGTGGCGGCACGCCGCTGGCGGCGGGCATCGAGATGGCACTGCGCGTGGCCTCGCAGGTGCAGCGTGAAGGCGCGTTGCCGTTCGTGGTGCTGCTCACCGACGGCCGCGCCAACGTTGCGCTCGGCGGGCAGGGCGGGCGCACTCAGGCGGCCGCAGACGCACTGGCCGCGGCCCACCGTCTGCGTGCCCTGCGCGTGCGCTGCCTGCTGGTGGACACCTCGGTGCGGCCCGAGCCGGCTGCGGCGGCGTTGGCGTTGGCCATGGGTGCCCGCTACCTGGCGCTGCCACAGGCCGACGCGCACGCGCTGAGCGGCGCTGTGCAGTCGGTGCTGCGGGCACCGCAGGCGCCTTGAGGGGCCGGCGAGATGGGCGCACGCCCCCGCCTGCCCGCTGACTGGCCCCATGCGGACCACAGCACGCGGGTCGACGCTGGCGGTCTGCGCTGGCATGTGCAGCGTTGGGCGCCACCCCATCCGGGTGCGTCTTGGCTGCTGCTGTTGCACGGCACGGGCGCGTCGACACACTCCTACGCCGGCCTGGTGGAGCACCTGTCGCGACGCCATGGCCTGATCGTCCCCGATCTGCCCGGCCACGCCTTCACGCAGCGTCCCCGCGTCGAGGGTTTGTCGCTGCCGGGCATGGCGGCGCGGCTGGGGGCGCTGCTGAAGGCGCTGGACGTGGCACCCGACGCCGTCGTGGGCCACAGCGCCGGGGCCGCCATCGGCGCCCGCCTGGTTCTCGACGGTCTGGCTCGGCCCCGGACACTGGTCAGCCTCAACGGCGCGTGGTTCCCGCCCGGCGGCAGTGCCGGATGGTGGTACGCGCCCTTGGCGCGTCTGTTGGCACTGAATCCTCTGGCCCCGGCCCTGTTCTCCTGGCATGCCGCCCGCCCGGCCGCCCTGGACCGGCTGTTGCGCGGCACGGGCTCCTCGCTGGATGCCGGCAGCCGCGCGCACTACGCGCGGCTGGCCGGCGACACCGGGCACGTCGGTGCGGTCATCGCCATGATGGCCGCCTGGGACCTTGCGCCGCTGCTGCGCGATCTGCCCCGCTTGCCGGCCATTGGCACGCGGCTGCAGCTGGTGGCTGCCGACAACGATGCCGCCGTGCCCCCTGCCCAGGCCGAAGCCGTGGCGGCGCGCGTGCCGGGTGCGTCGGTGCACCGGTTGCCGGGGCTCGGGCACTTGGCGCACGAGGAATCGCCGGCCGCGGTGTCGGCGCTGATCGAGCGCCTGCTCCTGTCGCACTGAACGCCGGGCCCGTGGCCGGCTGGCCAAGGAGGTCGCCTCGCGCCCCGGATGGCGGCGTCGGCTTCAACGTTCGCGCGCATTGACGGCGACCTGCTCAGTGTCTATGCTGTGTCCATTAAAATTGACAAATGGATGCGACAAGCGTGCATGACGCTCGGGCATCCCAGGAGCTTGCCACCATGCCGACCCAAGCCCGGATCGAACAAGCCCTGCGCGCTGCGCTCGACACCGCCGCGGGCGCGGGCTGCCCGCCGCGGCTGCAGGCGGCGGTGCAGCATGCGGTGTTCCCCGGTGGCGCCCGCATCCGGCCACAGCTGGCGCTGGCGGTGGCCCGGGCCTGCGGTGACGATGCGCCTGCGCTGGCCGATGCCGCGGCGGTGTCGGTGGAACTGCTGCACTGCGCTTCGCTGGTGCACGACGACCTGCCGTGCTTCGACGATGCGCCCATCCGCCGCGGGCAGGCGTCGGTGCACAGTGCCTATGGCGAGCGGCTGGCGGTGCTGACGGGCGACGCGCTGATCGTCACCGCCTTTGGTGCGCTGGCGCGGGCCGGCGCGCTGCAGCCCACACGCCTGGCTCCGCTGCTGCACACGGTGGCTGCCGGTGTGGGCATGCCGGGTGGCATCGTTGCCGGTCAGGCCTGGGAGTGCGAGCCGCGGGTACCGTTGCGCGAGTACCAGCGGCTGAAGACCGGCGCACTGTTCACCGCAGCCACGCGGGCCGGCGCGCTGGCTGCCGGAGGCGATCCCGAGGCCTGGGCGCCGTTGGGCGATTGTCTCGGCGAGGCCTACCAGGTGGCCGACGACATCCGGGACGTCGCCGCGCAGCCCGAGTGGCTGGGCAAACCGATCGGCCAGGACCTCGCGCTCGGCCGCCCGAGTGTGGCGCTGGAAAGGGGCATGGACGCCGCATTGGCGCAGTTCGAGGGCCTGGTGCAGGCTGCCATTGACGCCGTACCCACGTGCCGCGGCGCACCCTTGCTGCGCGCGCTGGTGCGGGCCGAGTCCGAACGGCTGGTGCCGCCGTCCTTGCGCGCCGGGCCGAAGCTGCGTGCAGTGGCCTGAGCGCCGCCTGACGATGACCAGCCGCACCGAGCCGCGCGACAGCGAGGTCCTGAAGTGGCGGGCCGCGGCGACTGAGCCGGTGGTCAGCTGGCGTGAGCGATGGCAGGGCTTCGTCGACGGCCTCGTCGTCCGCCCCGGGTTTCGGCGCTGGGCCAGCGGCTTTTGGCTGACGCGGCCGCTGGTGCGGCGGCGGGCGGGCGAGCTGTTCGACCTTGTCGCGGGCTTTGTCTACACCCAGGTGCTGCTGGCCTGCGTGCGGCTGGGCCTGTTCGAGCAGCTCGCTTCGGGCCCCGACACTGCGGTGCGCATGGCCCAGCGTCACGGCCTGCCGCTGCGCTCGATGCAACGCCTGCTCGATGCCGGCGTGGCCTTGCGCCTGTTGCGCCGGCACGGCGGCGGTCGCTACGGTCTGGGTGCGCTGGGCGCGCCGATGGTCGGCAACAGCGCGCTCGCGGCGATGGTGGAGCACCACGTCACGCTGTACGCCGACCTGCGCGACCCCGTGGCGCTTCTGCGCGACGAAGGCGCCGGCAGCGCCATGGCCGCCTACTGGCCCTACGCCAGCTACCCGGCGCGCCAGGGCGCCCCCGACCAGGGCGCCGAGGCGCTGCCCATGCGCCAGGTGGCCGAGTACTCCGCGCTCATGACGGCGTCGCAATCGATGGTCATCGAGGAGCTGCTCGACGCCTACCCCTTGGGGCGTCACCGCGTGCTGCTCGACGTGGGCGGCGGCGAGGGCCGTTTCGTCTCGGCGGCGCTGGCCGCAGCACCCCGCCTGCGCGCGATGCTGTTCGACCTGCCCCCGGTGGCCGAGCTGGCGCGCGCGCGCCTGGGGAGCCAGGGCCTGGGAGGGCGCGTCGAGGTGCATGGGGGCAGCTTCTTCGACGACTCGCTGCCCACCGGTGCCGACCTGGCGACACTCGTGCGGGTGCTGTTCGACCACGACGACGAGCACGCGTTGTCGATCCTGCGCGCGGTGGCGCGGGTGTTGCCGCCCGGCGGCACCCTGGTCGTGGCCGAGCCGATGGCTGACGCGCCCGGTGCGCATGCCATGGGCGACGCCTACTTCGGCCTGTACCTGCTGGCCATGGGGCGTGGCCAGCCGCGCACTGCGCAGGCGCTGGCTGTGCTGTTGCAGCAGGCCGGGTTCACCGACGTGCGCACCCGCCGCACCCGAATGCCGCTGCAAGCCGGCGTGCTGGTCGCCCGGCGCGCAGCGGATGCATCCGGCGCTGCGTCAGCGCCGGAACGATCGTTTCGCGAACAAGACAAGTAAAGACCTATTGACATGCACAAGTGTCAGGCTAGGATGACACCCACGATGTCTCGAATCCCCACCATCCTCAGGCTCGACGGTCCCGGCCGGCCCGGATCGGCAGTCCACCGGGAGCCCGCGTGAAAACCGCTGCTGTCGTGATGCAGGCGCCAGAGTCGCTGGCGCTGGACGAGCTCAAGCTCGACGCCGCCGGGGAGAGCGACCTCGTCGTCGACATCGACTGGTCGGGCATCAGCACCGGCACCGAGAAGCTCCTGTGGACCGGGCGTATGCCCATGTTTCCTGGCATGGGCTACCCGTTGGTGCCGGGCTACGAGTCGGTGGGTCGTGTCGTGCAGGCGGGCCCGAAGGCCCGGCACAAGGTGGGCTCGACGGTGTTCGTGCCGGGTGCCCGCTGCTTCGGGCCCGTCAGGGGCCTCTTCGGTGGCGCTGCCGCGCGGCTGGTGGTGGGTGACGATCGGGTGGTCAGCGTAGACGCCGGCCTGGGCGAGCACGCGGTGCTGCTGGCGCTGGCCGCCACGGCCTACCACGCGGTCTCCGGCGGTGGCACCAGGCACCCGGTGAATCCGCCCGATCTCATCATCGGTCACGGCGTGCTGGGCCGGCTCCTGGCGCGCCTGACGGTGGCCGCCGGCCTGCCGCCGCCGACCGTATGGGAGCTTGAGGCCACCCGCAGCGAAGGCGCGCGCGGCTACGAGGTCATCGCCCCCGAGGCTGACCAGCGGCGCGACTACCGCGCCGTGTACGACGTGAGCGGTGACGTGCGCATCATCGACAAGGTCATGCCGCACCTGGCCAAGGGCGGCGAGATCGTGCTCGCGGGCTTCTATGCCGAGCCGTTGGCCTTCAACTTTGCGCCCGCCTTCATGCGCGAGGCGCAGATCCGCGCCGCTGCGGAGTGGCAGCGCGCCGACATGCTGGCTGTGCGGCAGTTGGCCCAGGAAGGCCGGCTCGACCTGACGGGTCTCATCACCCACCGCGAGCGTGCCGAGCACGCCGCAGGGGCCTATCGCACGGCCTTCAGTGACATGCATTGCCTGAAGATGGTTCTCGACTGGAAGGGTTGCCAATGAGCGGTACTGCGTCCCCCGTCATCTTCCTGCGCGACGAGCGCCTGAAGGCCGAAGCGGCCATCGAGCCCGATCCGGTGCCCACCAGCCCGGCGGCCAAGACGACCCAGATCATTGCCATCTATGGCAAGGGCGGCATCGGCAAGAGTTTCACGCTGGCCAACCTCAGCTACATGATGGCCCAGCAGGGCAAGAAGGTGCTGCTGATCGGCTGCGACCCGAAAAGCGACACCACGAGCCTGCTGTTCGGCGGCAAGGCCACGCCCACCATCATCGAGACCAGCAGCAAGAAGAAGCTGGCCGGCGAGGCCGTGGCCATCGGCGACGTCTGCTTCAAGCGCGACGGTGTCTACGCGATGGAGCTCGGCGGGCCCGAAGTCGGCCGAGGCTGCGGCGGGCGGGGCATCATCCACGGCTTCGAGACGCTCGAGAAACTCGGCTTCCACGACTGGGGCTTCGACTACGTGCTGCTCGACTTCCTGGGCGATGTGGTCTGCGGCGGCTTCGGCCTGCCGATTGCGCGCGACATGTGCCAGAAGGTCATCGTCGTCGGCAGCAACGACCTGCAGAGCCTGTACGTGGCCAACAACGTGTGCAGCGCGGTCGAGTACTTCCGCAAGCTTGGCGGCAACGTCGGCGTGGCCGGCATGGTGATCAACAAGGACGACGGCACGGGCGAGGCGCAGAAGTTCGCGGCCAATGCCGGCATTCCGGTGCTGGCGGCCATCCCGGCGCACGAGGATATCCGCCGCAAGAGCGCCAGCTACGAGATCATCGGCAAGCCCGATGGCGACTGGGGCCCGCTGTTCGCCGAGCTGGCGAAGAACGTCGCCGAGGCGCCGCCGGTGCGCCCGAAGCCGCAGACGCAGGACGAGCTGCTGGGCCTGTTCAGCGCCGAGGTCACGGGCCGCGACTTCAAGATGGAGCCGGCGACGCTGTTCGACATGGTCGGCAAGACCGAGCTGGTGAAGCCCACGCTCGAGGTGGTGTATGACGCGGCCTGACGCGCCGGCCGCCGAGGCGCTGTCGTGCAGCGACCGCAGCGGCATGCTGGCCGCGGCGCAGGCCGCCGGCAAGTCGGAGGTGCTCGCGCAGTACGCGAAGGACTATCCCGTGGCCGGGCCCGAAGAAGGCCAGGGCCCGCACGAGCAGCCGCAGAGCATGTGCCCGGCCTTCGGCTCGCTGCGCGTGGGCCTGCGCATGCGGCGCACCGCCACCATCCTGAGCGGCAGCGCCTGCTGCGTGTACGGCCTGACCTTCACCAGCCACTTCTACGGCGCGCGTCGCAGCGTGGGCTACGTGCCCTTCAACAGCGAGACGCTGGTCACGGGCAAGCTGTTCGAGGACATCCGCGACGCCGTCCACGCGCAGGCCAAGGCGGAAGACCTTGACGCCATCGTCATCATCAACCTGTGCGTGCCCACCGCCAGCGGTGTGCCGCTGCAACTGCTGCCCAGGGCCATCGACGGCGTGCGCATCATCGGCATCGACGTGCCCGGCTTTGGTGTGCCCACGCACGCCGAGGCCAAGGACGTGCTGGCCGGGGCCATGCTGCGCTACGCCCGCGTCGAAGCCGAGGCCGGCCCGGTGATGGCGCCGCGCCAGGGCGTGAGCGGCAAGCCGACGATCACGCTGCTGGGCGAGATGTTCCCGGCCGACCCGATGGTCATCGGCGCGCTGCTCGAGCCTATGGGCCTGGCCGCCGGCCCCGTGGTCCCCACGCGCGAGTGGCGCGAGCTCTACGCCGCGCTCGATTGCGCGGCCGTGGCCGCCATCCATCCCTTCTACACCGCCAGCGTGCGCGAGTTCGAGGCCGCCGGCCGCACCGTGCTGCCATCGGCCCCCGTGGGCCACGACGGCACCGAGGCCTGGCTCCAGGCCGTGGGCGCGGCGTGCAATGTGCCGCAGGCGCAGATCGACGCCGCCAAGAACCGCTTCCTGCCCGCCATCCGCGGCGTGCTGGCCAAGACGCCGATCAAGGGCCGGATCACGGTGAGCGGTTACGAGGGCAGCGAGTTGCTCGTGGCCCGCCTGCTCATCGACAGCGGCGCTGAGGTGCCCTACGTGGGCACAGCCTGCCCGCAGACGCCCTGGAGCGCGCCCGACCTCGCCTGGCTGCAGGCGCGCGGCGTGCACGTGCAATTCCGCGCCAGCCTGGAGCAGGACATCGCCGCCGTGCGCGAGTTCCGGCCTGATCTCGCCATCGGCACCACGCCCGTGGTGCAGGCGGCCAAGGCGGCCACGATCCCGGGGCTGTACTTCACCAACCTCATCAGCGCCCGTCCGCTCATGGGCCCCGCCGGTGCCGGCAGCCTGGCACAGGTGGTCAACGCGGCCATCGCCAACAAGGCGCGCTTCGAGCAGATGCGCGAGTTCTTCGGCGAGGTGGGCGAGGGCGACCAGGCCGGCGTGTGGAGCGACAAGCCCGTGCTGCGGCCCGAGTTCCGCGCCGAGACGCGGCGCCAGATCATCAAGATCCAGAAGAAGCGCAAGGCCGAGGAGATGATCTGATGGACAGGTCCGGATCTCCGAAGCTCAACTACGTGATCGACCACGACCGCGCCGGCGGTTACTGGGGTGCGGTCTACGTGTTCACGGCCATCAAGGGCCTGCAGGTGGTGATCGACGGCCCGGTGGGCTGCGAGAACCTGCCCGTGACCAGCGTGCTGCACTACACCGACGCGCTGCCGCCGCACGAACTGCCCATCGTGGTGACGGGCCTCGCCGAGGAGCAACTGGGCCGCGAAGGCACCGAAGGTGCGATGAAGAAGGCGCACGCCGCACTCGACCCCGACCTGCCCGCGGTGGTGGTGACAGGCTCGATCGCCGAGATGATCGGCGGCGGCGTCACGCCAGAGGGCACGACGATCCAGCGCTTCCTGCCGCGCACCATCGACGAAGACCAGTGGCAGTGCGCCAACCGCGCGATGTATTGGCTGTGGCAGCAGCATGGCCCGCGCAAGGTGCCCGAGCGCACGCCGTTCGACCAGCGCCCCGCGGGCGAGAAGCCGCGTGTCAATCTCATCGGCCCCTGCTACGGCACCTTCAACATGCCCAGCGACGTGGCCGAGATCCGCCGCCTGGTGGAGGGCATCGGTGCCGAGGTGAACATGGTGTTCCCACTCGGCAGCCACCTGGCCGACGTGGCGGACCTGGCGAACGCCGACGTGAACGTGTGCCTGTACCGCGAATACGGCCGCATGCTCTGCGAGGCCCTGGAGCGCCCCTACCTGCAAGCGCCCATCGGCCTGTTCAGCACGACTGCGTTCCTGCGCGAGCTGGGCGCGCTGCTGCACCTGGACCCCGAGCCCTTCATCGAGCGCGAGAAGCACACCACGATCAAGCCGATCTGGGACCTCTGGCGCAGCGTCACGCAAGATTTCTTCGGCACCGCCAGTTTCGCGGTGGTGGCGAACGAAACCTACACGCGCGGCATCCGTCACTTCTTCGAAGACGAGTTGGGGCTGCCCTGCCAGTTCGCGGTGCCGCGCAAGGCTGGAGCCAAGACCGACAACGAGACGGTGCGTCGCCTCGTGCACGACAAGACGCCGCTGGTGCTCTACGGCTCTTACAACGAACGCATGTATCTGGCCGAGGCGAGCAGCGGCTTGGGGCCCAAGCCGTGTTGGATCCCGGCAAGCTTTCCGGGTGCGCTGATTCGCCGTGCCACGGGTACGCCGTTCATGGGTTATGCCGGTGCCACCTACCTGGTGCAGGAATTCTGCAACGCGCTGTTCGACGCGCTGTTCCACATCCTGCCGCTGGGCACCGAGCTCGACCGCATCGAGGCCACGCCAGCCCGCAGCGGCGTCGGGCACGAAGCGCCGCTGCCCTGGGACGAAGACGCTCAGGCGCTGCTGGCCGAGCGCGTCGAGAACGAACCGGTTCTGGTGCGCATCTCGGCGGCCAAGCAGTGGCGCGACGCCGCTGAGGCCGCGGCACGCCGTGCCGGGGCTGCGGCGGTCAGCGTCGATCACCTTCCCGAAGCGCGCGGGGTGCCGTCATGACGCAGCCCACCACCGTCTTCAAAGCGAATCCAGGAGCCGGCGTTTCGCGCGCTCCCCACCCGATGTCGTGGCGTTGGGCCACGGCTGCCCCATTGCGCGGGCTTGGCGCAAAGGCGGCCGCGAGGCCGAAGCAGAGGAGTCATTCCAATGGCTGAACGCAAGGGCTCGATCTCGGGCCTGACTGACGACGAGGCCCAGGAGTTTCACCGGTTCTGGGTCCAGGGGTTTGTGGGTTTCACGGCGGTAGCCGTGGTCGCACACCTCCTGGTCTGGATCTGGCGACCCTGGCTCTGACCGACCCCCGACGCGACTGAAGGAGACGGCAATGGCTGACGCACGACACCTTTCTCACCGGCACGAGGGACAGACCGACTCGGTCTCGACCTCGACCATCTTCCTGCTGGGCTTCGTGCTCTTCGGGCTGATCGCGGTGATCGGGCAGTTGTTCGGCTGCCAGTGGCGTTCCTGGTTGCCCGGCGCGGAAGGCGTGAAGTCGATGACCGGCGGCGTCAAGTCCGCGGTCTACACCTTCATGTCCCACCTTCAATAGGAGAACTCTCTATGTGGCGTATCTGGAAGCTCTACGACCCGCTGCGCGCGATGGTCGTGCAGGGGATCTTCCTCTTTGGCCTGGCAGCGATGATCCACCTCATCCTGCTCAGCACCGCGACCTACAACTGGTTCGACGGTCCGAACGCTCGCGCCGTCGTCGACAAGGCGGCCGCGAAGAAGTGAAGCGGCGGGCTCCGGCCCGCTGCAGCAGTACCCGCAAGACCCGCAAGACCCGCAGTACACGCAGTACCAGCAGTACCAGCAGTACCCGGCAGGAGGGGCGTCGCGCCCGACAGGGCGGCCCGCTCCGACTGCCATCCGAACACAAGGCCTCCGGGCCGCGGCTACAGCCAGAACGGCGTGGTGCGGCGCGGGGTGCGGAGGACCCATAGCCATGGCCATGCTGAGTTTCGAGCGCAAGTACCGGGTGCGGGGCGGCACCCTGGTTGGGGGTGACCTGTTCGACTTCTGGGTCGGTCCCTTCTACGTCGGCTTCTTCGGCGTCACCACCGTCTTCTTCACGTTCCTCGGAACGGCCATGATCTTCTACGGTGCGGCGGTGCAGGGCACCTTCAACCCGTGGACCATCAACATCGCCCCGCCCGACCTGAAGTACGGCCTGGCCCTGGCGCCGCTCAAGGAAGGCGGCATCTGGCAGATCGTCACGGTGTGCGCCATCGGCGCCTTCGTGAGTTGGGCGCTGCGCGAGGTGGAAATCTGCCGAAAACTGGGCATGGGCTATCACGTGCCGGCGGCCTTCGGCATGGCCATCCTGGCCTATGTCACGCTGGTGGTGATCCGCCCCGTGCTGATGGGCGCCTGGGGGCACGGCTTCCCGTACGGCATCTGGAGCCACCTCGACTGGGTGTCGAACATCGGCTACCAGTACCTGCACTTCCACTACAACCCGGCGCACATGCTGGCGATCACGTTCTTCTTCACGACGACGCTTGCCCTGGCCATGCACGGTGCACTGGTGCTGAGCGCCACCAACCCGCCCAAGGGCGAGCGTGTGAAGACGCCGGACTACGAGGACACCTTCTTCCGCGATCTCATCGGCTACTCGGTGGGCACGCTGGGCATCCACCGTCTGGGCCTGTTCCTGGCCATGGCCTCGGGCTTCTTCAGCGCGGTGTGCATCGTCATCAGCGGCCCGTTCTGGACCCGCGGCTGGCCCGAGTGGTGGAACTGGTGGCTGCAGCTGCCGATCTGGAAGTGAGGAGCCGATCATGCTGAGCCAGATTCCCTATCAGAACCTGTTCACCCGCGTGCAGCCCGTCGGGCCCGCACATGACGGCGTGGAGTTGCCGCCCAAGAACGACACGCGCGTCGGCAAACCTTTCCTCGTGCACCTGTTCGGCCGCCTGGGCAATGCCCAGATCGGGCCGCTGTATCTGGGGCCGCTGGGCCTGATCTCGCTCATCACGGGCACGCTCGCGATCAACATCATGGGCTTCAACCAGCTCGCCTCGGTGAACTGGAACCCCATCGAATTCATCCGGCAGCTGCCGTGGCTGGCGCTGGAGCCGCCGCACCCCAAGTACGGCTTGTCGATCCCGCCGATGAACGAGGGCGGCTGGTGGCTGCTGGCCTCGGCGCTGCTGCTGGTGAGCGTGCTGACCTGGTGGATGCGCACCTACAACCGCGCGCGCCAGCTCGGCATGGGCACGCACATCGCGTGGGCCTTCGCGGCGGCCATCTGGCTGTTTCTGGTGCTGGGCCTGTTCAGGCCGCTGCTGATGGGCAGCTGGAGCGAGGGAGTGCCCTACGGGATCTTCCCCCACCTGGACTGGACGGCTGCGTTCTCGCTGCGCTACGGCAACCTGTTCTACAACCCGTTCCACGCGCTCAGCATCGTGTTCCTGTACGGCAGCGTGCTGCTGTTCGCGATGCACGGCGCCACCATCCTGGCCGTCACACGCTACGGTGGTGACCGCGAGATCGACCAGATCGTCGATCGCGGCACGGCCAGCGAACGCGCAGCCCTGTTCTGGCGCTGGACGATGGGCTGGAACGCCACGATGGAATCCATCCACCGCTGGGCGTGGTGGTTCGCGGTGCTCACGCCCATTACCGGCGGCATCGGCATCCTGCTGTCGGGTACGGTGGTCGACAACTGGTACCTGTGGGCGGTCAAGCACCATGTGGCGCCGAGCTATCCGGCGGTCCTGGGCACGGCCATTGACCCCTCCATGCTCACGACGGGAGCCAAGTGATGAAGGCGCTCACCTACCCCCTGGCGCGGCTGGGCGCGATCGCAGCCCTCGGCGCCACGCTGCTGCTGTCGGGCTGTGAACGCCCGCCCGTGGACACAGCCCAGCAGGGCTTCCGCGGCACGGCGATGCAGCACACGGTGAATCCGCGCTTGGCCGCCCAGGATGCCGCGGCCCGGCCCGCCCCCCCCGAAGACGCGCCGCCCGCCAGTGCAGAGGGCCCGAAGGCGGGGCAGGTCTACCAGAACGTCAAGGTGCTGGGCGACCTGTCCGTGGCCGAGTTCAACCGCCACATGAACGCCATCACGCAGTGGGTGTCGCCCGAGCAGGGCTGCAATTACTGCCACAACGGTGCCAACTTCGCCGACGACTCGATGTACACCAAGGTCGTGGCGCGGCGCATGATCCAGATGACGCAGGCGCTGAACAGCCAGTGGAAGGTGCACACCGGCGCCACGGGCGTGACCTGCTACACCTGCCACCGCGGCGCCCCCGTGCCGGCGAACATGTGGTTCAAGCCGCTCACGCCGGTGCGCAACGCTTCACTGGGCGGAGCCCTCGGCAACGACTTCGGCCAGAACAAGGCCACCGGCCCCGGGCTGACCTCGCTGCCCTATGACCCGTACTCCGGCTATCTGCTGGGCGAGGACGAGATCAAGGTCTACGGCAAGCAGCCGCTGCCACAGGGCATCGGCAACGGCGCGCCCATCCAGCAGGCTGAGCGCACCTACGCGCTCATGATGCACTTCAGCAAGAGCCTCGGTCAGAACTGCACCTTCTGCCACAACTCGCAGAACTTCGGCGGCTGGATCCCCAAGAAGGTGACGGCCTGGCACGGCATCCGCATGGAGCGTGACATCAACAACACCTATGTGGTGCCTCTTACCGACGCGTTCCCCAAGGACCGCCTGGGTCCGCATGGCGACATCGGCAAGGCCTACTGCGCCACTTGCCACGCCGGCCAGAACAAGCCACTCGGCGGCAAGGAGATGGCCAAGCTCTACCCCGGTCTGCAGGCGCTGGCACCGCTGCTGACGCTGCCGCCGCCGGTCACCGAGGCTGGCCGCACCGTGCTCTTCTTTGGCGTCGGATCCAACGAGCTCGTGGCCGATCAGGGCAAGGGCCTGGAGTCTGTGCTCACGGCACTGGGTGGCAATCCGAAGTCGGTGGTGCTGGTCTCGGGCTACCACTCGGTGGCTGGTGAGAAGGCGGCCAACGAGGAGTTGGCCCGGAAGCGGGCCCAGGCAGTGCGTGAAGCGCTTCTGGCCGCCGGCATCGCCCCGGCCCGCGTGCGTTTGGACAAGCCACAGCTGACCGGTGCCAATGTGGCCGGCGAGGACCCGGCGGCACGTCGCGTCGAGGTCCGGTTGCAGTAGCCCGGCACCGCCGTCGATGGCGCCCGCGAGCCCGGCATGACCGCAAAACGGTCGCCCAGGGGTTGGGGGGCGCTGGCGCTGCCGCGCGAAGCCGACGATGGCAACGCGCCCGCGCTTGGGCCATGGACCGGTGCCGGGGCGTTCTCAGCCGCCCAGCCGCATGGGCCGCGGCCGGATCCGGGTCTGGCCGTCGTGGTGTTGGCCCGCCTGCGCAGCGGCGACGTGCCCTGGGCTGTGGGCCAGCTCGTCCGCGGCGGTCTGGCCTGGCAGGCCGAGCCGGGCTTGCGCTTCGTGCGCGTGCTCGGCAGCGGCCGCGGGGGTGGCTTCGGCCTGCGCCCCGGGCTCGACCACCAGGGCGTGTTCATGATGTTCGACGACGTCGACGACGCGATGCGCTGCGTGTGGCGCTCGCCGCGCGTGGCCACCTACCGGGACCGCGCCGAGCAGTGCCTGGTGGCGGTGCTGCAGGCCTCGTCAGCGCGAGGTCGCTGGGGCGGCCAAGCCATGCGAGCCATCGCAACCTCGCCCGGCCCTGGCGAGCCGCTCGTGGCGCTTACCCGTGCCTCCATCCGGCCGACGCGGGCGCTGCGCTTCTGGCGTCACTCGCCGCCCTCCGAGGCCGCGCTGGCTGCGGCGCCGGGCTGCCGGCTCGCGGTCGGCCTGGGCGAAGCACCGGTCGTTCGCCAGGCCACGCTGAGCCTGTGGGACGACGCCGCGGCGATGAACGCCTACGCGCGCACGGGTGCGCATCAGCGAGCCATCGAGGCCTCGACCCGCGAGGGTTACTTCTCGGAATGGATGTTTGTCCGCTTCGTGCCGCTGTGGATGCAGGGCCACTGGGCCGGCGCCCGCTTCGACCTCGGGCGGCCCGATGCCGCGGCGTGCGCCGATGCCTGAGACGCGTGTTGTCGTCGTCGGAGCCGGTGTCGGCGGGCTGGTCAGCGCGCTGCTGCTGGCCACGCGCGGGCTCGATGTGACGCTGCTCGAGGCCAGCGACGGCCCCGGCGGCAAGATGCGCCCGGTCCAGGTGGACGGCAGCTTGCTCGACGCCGGGCCCACGGTGTTCACGATGCGCTGGGTGTTCGACGAGCTGCTGGCCGACGTCGGCAGCTCGGTGGACGAGGCGCTGCCGCCCCTGCAACCGCTGTCGGTGCTGGCGCGCCACGCCTGGGCCCAGGGTGACAGCCGGCTCGACCTCTACGCCGACCGCGTGCGCTCCGCCGACGCCATCGCGGTCTTCGCCGGCCTCGCAGAAGGCCGCGCCTACCTCGCGTTCTGCGAGCGCGCTGCAGGCGTCTACGCCCAACTCGAGCGGCCGCACATCCGCAGCGGCAAGCCCGGCGTGCTGCAGATGATCCGCGACCTCGGCCCGCGCGGGCTGGCCACGCTCACCGCGTTGGGGCCGCTGGCCAGCCTCGCCACGGCGCTGCAGCGGGAGTTCCGCGACGACAGGCTGCGCCAGCTGTTCGGGCGCTACGCCACGTACTGTGGCGCTTCGCCCTGGGGCGCGCCGGCCACGCTGATGCTGGTGGCGCACGTCGAGCAGGAGGGTGTGTGGGCCGTGCAGGGTGGCATGGCGGCGCTGGCGGCCTCGCTGGCCAGGCTGGCCCAGGCACGCGGCGCGCGGCTGCGTTACGGTGCTCGCGTGCAGGCCATCGAGCACCAGCAGGGCCATGTCAGCGGGGTGCGGCTGGCCGATGGCGAGGCTTTGGCCTGCAACGCGGTGGTGTTCAATGGCGATGCCAGCGCCTTGGCGCCGATGCTGCAGGGCCTGCCCGGCGTGGCGCCGCAGCCCGCGCCGCCGATGGCGCGCACGCTGTCAGCCGTGACCTGGGCGATGCGCTTGCGCACGACCGGCTTTGGCCTGGCCCGGCACAACGTCTTCTTCGACAGCGACTACGCCAGCGAGTTCGATGACGTGTTCCGCGCCCGCCGCCTGCCGCGCCGCGGCACGGTCTACCTGTGCGCGCAGGACCGTCTGGACGGCGGCCCCCTGCCCGCGGTGGATGGGGCGCCCGAGCGGCTCCTGATGCTGGTGAACGCTCCTCCCGACGGCGACCGCCGTTCCTTTGACGACCCGGAGACCGAGGCATGTCAAGCCCGCAGTCTGGACCTGCTGCGCCGTTGCGGCCTGACGCTGCAGATCGACCACCCAAGCCAGGTGATACGCCGCACACCGGCGGACTTTCACCGGCTCTTTCCGGCCACGGGCGGGGCGCTCTACGGTCCGTCGACGCACGGCTGGATGGCACTGTTCCGCCGCGCGGCGGCGGCCACGGCGTTGCCGGGCCTGTACCTGGCGGGGGGGAGCGTGCACCCGGGGCCGGGGGTGCCGATGGCGGCCATGTCGGGCCGGCTCGCGGCCGCCACGCTGATGGCACACCTCGGTTCGACACAGCGGTCGAGCCGGGTGCATATTGCTGGTGGTACGTCGATGCGCTCAGCGACGACGGCCGCCACGCCCTGACGCTGATCGGGTTCGTGGGGAGCGTGTTTTCTCCCTACTACCGCCGCGCCTGGCAGCAGGGGCGGGCGAGGGCCGATGACCACTGCGCGCTCAACGTCTGCCTGTACGGCGGCGGCCTGGGCCGCTGGACGATGACCGAGCGCGCCGCGCGCCATGTGCGGCGCAGCGCCACGGAGTTCGAGCTTGGCCCGAGTCGCATGGCCTGGTCGGACGGCGCCCTGGTGGTTGACATCGACGAGATCGGCACGCCGCTGCCGCGACCGGTGCGGGGGCGGGTCGTCGTGCGGCCGCAGGCCCTGGTGGACTTCGTCGCGCCGCTGGACGGAGCCGGCCGCCACCGCTGGGGGCCCATCGCACCGTGCGCCCGCGTGGATGTGGCGTTTGATCGCCCAGGCCTGCGTTGGCAGGGCAGCGCCTACCTCGACAGCAACGAGGGCGACGAGCCGATCAGCGAGCCCTTCACGACCTGGGACTGGATGCGCGTGCCGCTGCCCGATGGCAGTTGTGCGGTCGTTTATGACGTGGGGCTGCGCCAGGGCGGCGAGCGCCACATCGCGCGGCGCTTTCATCCCGACGGGCGCATCGCGGCGCTCGCTCTGCCGCCCCGCCACGGCCTTCCTGCCACCGGCTGGCGCATCGGCCGTCGGTTGCGCAGCGAGGCCATCGCGCGCGTGGCGTGCACGCTCGAGGACACGCCGTTCTATGCGCGCACGCTGGTGCGTACCCAGCTGGAGGGTCACGAGGCCACCGGGGTGCACGAGACGCTGTCGGCCAGTCGTTTTGCTGCGCCCTGGGTGCAGGCCTTGCTGCCTTTCCGCATGCCAAGGCGGCGCTGAGGATGACGGCAGCGTGGGGCGCAGCCGACGCAATCCGGCGTCACATTGTCAATACGACTTGACTTGACAAACTGTAAGGTCACAATGACAGCAGCCTACCCATCCCAGGCACGGCTGTTCGATACCCGCGTGCAGGTTTTGCACGAGTTCGCAGTGCTCCCACACAAGGAGAAGACATGGCAGACGCAACCGGATCCGACAAGGTCTGGCCGACCGGCCTGACCGAAGAGCAGTCGGAGGAGATCCACAAGCACCTCATTCAGGGCACGCAGATCTTCGGCTTCATCGCCGCTCTCGCGCACCTGTTTGCGTACATCTACTCCCCCTGGCTGAAGTAAGTACGAAGGAGCCAACATGATCTACGGAAAGCTCTGGCTCGTGGTCAAGCCGACGGTGGGCATCCCGCTGTTCCTCGGCGCGGTGGCCATTGGTTCGTTCAGCGTGCACTACATGCTGGTCACGAACACCACGTGGGTGAAGAAGTTCCTGGAGGGCAAGGGCACCGCCACGGCGATGGCGACCACGCCGACGTCCACCGCGGTGGCAGCGCCACCCACTGCCAAGCAGTAGAGGCGGTGATCGAGACGTCCCGGCAGGCCTGCCTGCCGGGCGCTCTTCCGATGCGCGTGGCCCGCGCCCATGGGAAGAGCGCTGTCGTCGTCCACCACTGCTTCCTCCGCCAGCGCCCATGAGCCCTTTCAGCCGTCGCCTGTTGCACAGCTGGGCCGAGTTGGGCCCGCGCTTCCTGCCCTTTGCCGACGCCGCGAGCGCGACCCTGCCGCTGTCGCGACTGCTGCGGCTGTCGCTGTTCCAGGTGAGCGTGGGCATGGCCTTGGCTCTGCTGGTGGGCGCGCTGAACCGTGTGCTGATCGTCGAGCTCGGCGTCAGCGCGGGACTCGTGGCGTTGATGGTGGCGCTGCCGGTGCTGTACGCGCCGGTGCGGGCCCTGATCGGATTCAAGTCCGATCACCACCGCAGCGCTTTGGGCTGGCGCCGCGTGCCCTACATCTGGATGGGCACGATGCTGCAGTTCGGCGGCTTGGCGGTGATGCCCTTCGCGCTGCTGGTGCTGGCCGGACAGGGCGATTCGGCACAGTGGCCCTCGTGGCTGGGCCCGGCCGGTGCGGCCGTGGCCTTCCTGCTCATGGGCGCCGGAGTCCACACGGTGCAGACCGCGGGCCTTGCGCTGGCCACCGACCTCGCACCCGTGGACGACCATCCCAAGGTCGTGGGCCTGATGTACGTCATGCTGCTGCTGGGAACGATCGTCAGCGCGTTCGCCTTCGGGTCCGTGCTGGCCGACTTCTCGCCCGGCCGTCTGGTGCAGGTCATCCAGGCCTGCGCGCTGGTGACGCTGGTGCTGAACACTGTGGCGCTGTGGAAGCAGGAATCGATCGGTCGCAGCCGCCTGCGAGACCCCGAACCGGAGCCTGACTTCCGCCAGGCTTGGCGGGGCTACGCCGCGCAAAGCGGCACGCGCCGACGCTTGTGCGTCATCGGATTGGGCACGATGGGGTTCGCGATGCAGGACGTGCTGCTGGAGCCCTATGGCGGCCAGGTGCTGGGGATGAGCGTGGGCCAGACCACCTGGCTGACTGCGGCGTTTGCCTCGGGGTGCCTGGCCGGCTTCACGCTCGCGTCGCGGCTGCTCTCCCGTGGCTGGCCGGTGGCTCTGGGTGGGCGCGGCCGGTCCTTCGACCCCGCCGGCATGGCCCTGCTTGGGGCGTTGCTCGGCGTGCCCGCCTTCGGTGCGGTGCTGGCGGCGGCGCTGACGCAATCCGTCGGCCTGTTCGTGCTGGGGGTGATCGGCATCGGCTTTGGCGGCGGCCTGTTCGCCCACGGCACCCTGACTCTGACCATGAACCGCGCGCCGCGGGAGCATGCCGGCCTCGCCCTGGGGGCCTGGGGGGCGGTGCAGGCCACGGCGGCCGGCGTCGCCGTGGCTGCCGGCGGCTTGCTGCGGGACGCGGTCCTCGCCTGGGGGCCTGGGGTCTTCGGCGCCGGGGCGCTGCGCGGTGCCGCGAGCGGCTATGCTGTCGTCTATGCGATCGAGATCGTGTTGTTGATCGCCACCGTCTGGGTGATGAAGCCGCTGGTCGGCGTCCGATCCCAGGCCTCCGGCGGTGCCTCGTTCCCGCAGGGCACCCCTTCTTCAACCCCCTCTTGAGGCCTCAAGGCCGACCGGAGCTCCCACGATGGAAGTCCACCACCTGCTGCTCATCACCTGGTTCATCGTCTTTGCCTTCTGGCTCGGCGGCCAGTTCAAGAAGTCGAACCGCAAGTACGACCAGAAGCGCAAGACGACCGACGCCTGAACGTCGGTCGACGCCCGAGCCCTGGCGGCCGCGCAGCAGCGCGGCCGCTTGTCTTGGTGGCTGTGGTCAGCGGCGGGACCGCCGTCCAAGCAGTCGCGTCAGCAGCCCGTCTGCAATCAGCGTGCAGAACAGGGCGCCGTTGAGGCCGGCTGCAAGGCCGAGGAGGGTTCCGCCGCTCGCGTTCTGAACGAAGCCAAAACCCAGCATGAAGCCGGCGACGGCGCTGGCCAGGTAGGCCAGCACGGTGGCGCCAACAAGCCAGGGCGAGCGGCCCGGTGATGCAGGGGCGGTGGACACGGGGCAGTCCTTTGGCCCGTCAGGCCAGCTCGCGCTGCGCCTGGCGCTCCAGCAGTGCCAGCACGCGCAGCGTGCGCTGGTAGAACGTGCGAGCCGGCAGCTGGTCGTCGGCGGCGGCGTCGACCAGGAAGCGGACCGCCGGCAGTGGCGGCACCGTGCCGCCGGCCGTCAGCGGGTGGCCCGGCGGTACCAGGCTGGCCAGCATGGAGCGCGCCACGAGGGCCAGCTGTCGGCGGCGAGGGACCACGGTGCGCTGGTTCACCGAGTCAAGGCCGGCTCGCGCCAGGGCCTGGCCGATTTCGCCGTACACCAGCCGCGCGGCCTGGATGCCAGGGCGGCAGTCGCGCGGCAGTGCCGGCACCCCGCACTCGGCACGTTGATAAAGCCGCTCAGCCTCATCGACGAGCCGCCGCACCACGCGCGCAAGCCGCTGGTCGAAGGCAGGCCGAGCGAGCCAGGCGTCAGGATCGAGGCCTTCCTCGCGCATCCACTGCGCGGGCAGGTACAGGCGGCCAAGGCCCGCGTCCTCGCCGACGTCACGCGCGATGTTGGTGAGTTGCATCGCCACGCCCAGTTCGCAGGCGCGCGCCAGCGCAGGCGCGCTGCGGGTTTCCATCACCAGTGCCATCATCGCGCCCACGGTGCCGGCCACGCGCGCGCCATACGCATGCACGTCGTCGATGGTCTCGTAGCGGCGGCCGGCCACGTCCCACGCGAAGCCCTCGAGCAGCGCGTCGAGCAGCGTGCGTGGAATCTCGCAGCGCTGAACCACGCAGCTCAGGGCTCGATCGGCCAGTTCGGGGCCGGGGCGGCCGCCATAGATGGCATCCAGCCGCTGGCGCAGCTGTCCGATCGCCCGCTCTGGCTCGGTGCTGCCGTCGATGGCGTCGTCGGCGACGCGGCAAAACGCGTACAGCCCCGTCGCGGGCCCGCGCACACGCGCCGGCAGCAACAGCGACGCGGTGAAGAAGGACTTCGAGCCGCCGCGCATCAGCGTTCGGCAGGCTCGCAACGCCGCGTCGCCCGAGGCGGCAGCTGGCATCACGGTGCTGCTCATCGCGCCACCACGCCGGCGCTGGACAGCGGGCGCGGCGCTGCCGCGGCCGTCACCGGCAGCGGGGGCAACACCGTCTCGAGCGCCTTGGCCGACATCAGCACGCCCGGCACCCCCGCACCCGGATGCGTGCCCGCACCCACGAGGTACAGCCCCGGTAGGTCTTCGCTGCGGTTGTGCGGGCGGAACCAGGCGCTCTGCAGCAGCCGCGGCTCCATGCCGAAGGCGGCGCCCTTGTAAGACAGCAAATCGTCGTGGAACTGCTGCGGCGTCGTCACGCGGGAACTCACGATGTGCTGGCCCAGACCGGGCAACACGGTCTGCTCCAGGCGCCGTTGCACACGCTGGCGGTAGACCTCGGATTCGGTGGTCCAGTCGACGCCACTGTCCAGGTGAGGCACCGGTGACAGCGCGTAGAAACAATCCTGTCCGGGCGGTGCGACGCTGTCGTCGCTGGCGCTCGGGCGGTGGAGATAGAGGCTGAAGTCCTCGGTGAGCTTGTGCTTGAGGAAGATGTCGGTCAGCAGGCCTTCGTAGCGCGGGCCGAGGATCATCTGGTGATGCGGCACGTCGTCGTAGCGGCGCTTGGTGCCGAAGTACCAGACGAACAGACTCATCGAGTACCTGGCTCGCGCGAGCTTGCGGTCGGTCCAGGTCCGTCGGCGGGCGTCCGGGACCAGGTGCTTGTAGGTCCAGGCGGCATCGGCGTTGCTCACGACGATGTCGGCCGCCAGGCGTTCCCCGTTCTGCAGTTGCACCCCCGCGGCGCGGCCGTTCTCGACCAGGATGCGCTTGACGTCGGCGTCGCAGCGCACCGGCACGCCACGGTCGGCCAGCAGCTGGACCATCGCGCGCACCAGCGCGCCGGTGCCGCCCATGGCCCAGTGCACGCCGAAGCGGCGCTCCAGCGTGTGGATCAACGCATAGCTGCCCGTCACCTTCAGCGGGTTGCCGCCGATCAGCAACGGGTGAAAGCTGAACACGACGCGCAGGTAGGGGTTCTTCAGGTGCCGGCAAACCATCTGCCAGATGGTTTGCCAGCCCCTCATGCGGATCATGTTCGGCACCGCCACGAGCAGCTGCGCGACGCTGTCGAAGGCCACCGAGCCGAGCTTCTCGAAGCCCTCGTGGTAGCAGGTGTCGGCCTCCCTCGCCAGGGCGTCGAAACCGGGCAGGTCCGACGGGTCGAAGCGTGCCACCTCCGCGCGCATCGCCGCGTTGTCGCCGCTGTAGTCAAACCAGCGGCCATCATCAAAGCGCACGCGGTAGTAAGGATTCAGCGGCTTGAGCGTGACGTCGTCGGCCAGGCGCCGTCCCGCCAGCGCCCACAGCTCCTCGAACAGGTGCGGCACCGTGATGATGGTGGGGCCGGCATCGAACCGGAAGCCGTCCTGCTGGTGCACGCGGGCGCGGCCGCCCGGCTGCGGCAGGCGTTCGAGCACCTGCACGCGCCAGCCGCGCACGCTCAGCCGAATGGCCGCTGCCAGGCCGCCGAAACCGCTGCCGATGACGAGTGCGGTGCCCGCGCCCGAGGGGCTTGTGCTCATGGTCTGGCCTCCACGGGCCGGCGCAGGGCCCAGCGCCAAAGGGCGGAAGGTTCCAGCGGCAGCACCATCATCAGGTGTTCGACGAGTGCCAGCGTCAGCAGCGACGCGAGCAGCAGATGTGCGGCCTGCGTGCCGCCGGTGGTGGCCTGGGCGCCGACGACCAGCCAGCCCGTCACCACGCCACCGGCCAGCAACGACCAGGGCATCAGCGCATTGAAGGCGCGTTGGCGGAAATAGCTGCCCAGGTACACCAGGCGCGGCGGCAGGAAGTCCAGTGCGAGATTGCGCACGCCCAGATACAGATTCATCTTGGCCGACACGCGCATGGCGTACAGCAGCGAAAAGGTCCAGGCCGCCGTCGGGTTTGCGCTGGTGCCCAGCCAAAGCCACATCGTCACGGCGGTGGCCAGCAGCGCCAGCTCGTGCCACAGCAACACCTGCAGCGCCTGCCCGAAGCGGGCCAGCCCGCGCGCGTCCGGCGTGGCTGCCACGCGCCGCGGTCCGGTGAGCCAGCCCCTGAGGAACGCCAGCTCATGCCAGCCCCACACCAGCACTGCGCAGGTGAAGCCCGCGTAAGCCGCGCCCACGCTGCGGTCGTGCGCGGTCTGGGCGATGCACACGAGTGCTGCGATGGCACAGCTCGTGGCCGCCACGAAGGCCACGGTCTTGCGTCCGCCACATGAGGCCGGCATGCGGTCGAGCAGGATCACAACGCCCGTCCCCAGCCACCACAGGAGCACGGCGGCGATCGGGGGCAGGGCGTACTCCATGATCACGGGCGCGTCCGCTCGGGCCTCACCACACCGGTGCAACGCGGATCTGCGCCGGCAGCGCGTGCTGCTTGACCGGGTACAGGTACAGCTTCGCGAAGTGCCACGCGCCCTTCAGCGCCGCACCGGCCTGCTGCAGGCGGCCGCCGACACCGCCGCGCGCCGCGCCGGCGTCGAAGGCCATGCGCGCCTCCACCAGCGCCGCCAGCCCGCGGCGGAAGGCCGGTGCGTCGGTGTCCAGCGACACCGGGAATACCTGCTTGCTGATTTCGGTGGTGATGTCGAAGACCCGGTAGTCGAAGTCGTCGGGCTCCAGGCCCATCGCGCGGTGCAGCACCGGGCGCGTGTGGTCGCGCACGAACATCGTGGCGTACACCGCCAGCAGGAAGAAGCGGATCCACAGCACGTTGCCGCCTTGCAGCAGCTGCGGGTTGGCGCGCATGATCAGGGCGAAACTCTCGCCGTGGCGGAACTCGTCGTTGCACCAGCGCTCGAACCAGCGGAAGATGGGATGGAAGCGCAGCTCGGGGTGCTTCTCCAGTTGGCGGTAGATGGTGATGTAGCGCGCGTAGCCGATCTTCTCGCTCAGGTAGGTGGCGTAGAAGATGTACTTGGGCTTGAAGTAGGTGTAGGCCTTGCTGGCCTTGAGCGCCTGCAGGTCGACGGCCAGGTCGTAGTCGCGAAGCGAGTAGTTGATGAAGTTCGCGTGGCGTGACTCGTCGCGCGTCAGGTAGGTCATCAACTGCTTGATGTCGGGGTTCTCGACCTTCTTGCGGATCTCGTTGTAGAGCACGCAGCCGCTGAACTCGCTGGTGATGCTGGTGATCAGAAAGTCCATGAACTCCTGGTGCAGTTCGGGCGGCAGCGGCTTGACCTCGGACGCAAAGGCCTCGTCGCGCTTGAAGTGATCGTGGTTGTTGTCGCCCTCGTACTCGGCAAGCATGGCGTTCCAATCGGCGCGCAGCGCGCTGACGTCGAGCTTGTCCATGGCCGCGTAGTCGGTGGTGTAGAAGCGCGGCGAGATCAGGTTCTCGGTCTTGGCGCGCTGCATCACCTCGTCGGTGCTGGCGACGGCTTGGATCGTGCTCATGACTTACTTCTCCTGGGGCGTGGTCTTCAGTGACCGGAGCGCACCGGCGGGCAGCCAGCGCGCGAACACAGCCGCGTTGTCGGGGCCGAACGACGCGAGGTCGATGCGGCGGCCGGTCTCGGGATCGGTGATCAGCAGCCGGCCGTCGGCGTGCAGCGACAGCAGGTAGGGCGGGGCCTGGCCCACGCTGTGTGCGCGCCGGTCGCGCGCCAGGCCACGCAGCACGCCGCGCAGGAAGCCCTGCTCGCCGCGCAGCTCGGCCAGCACCTCGCCGGTGGACGCGTCGCTCACGCGCACGGCACCATCGGGGGTGTCGGCGAAGGCCAGGGCGCGTTGGGCCAGCGCAGCGGGCGGGTGCACCGTTGGGCTGAAGCCCGAGAGGCGCAACACGCCGACGCCGCCCAGCACCAACAGCAGCATCACGGCGATGACACGCACCAACCAGCGCGGGATGCGATCCGACTGGGTGTGCACGCTGTGGACGGCCCTCATGCCGCGTTCCCCTGGGGCTGCAGCTCGATCGATGCCGGTGTGTGCACCGCCGCCTCGGGTCGCGCCGCCTGGGCGTTGACCGCAGCCCAGGCGTCGGACAGCAGCCGGGACACCGCCTGCGCGTCGCCCAGGCCCCGCAGCATGGGCTGCGGCCGGGCGAACAGCCCCGGCCGTGCATGCGGCCACAGGTGCAGGTAGGCGATGCGCGTGTCGCCGCGCAACTGCAGCGCGATCTCGCCCTGCGTGCCCGACAAGGGCAGCAAGTGGGCTGCGTCGAGGTGCTTCAGCGGGAGGTTGTAGGTCACGGTCAAGACAATGCCGATGCGCATCACGACACGCTGGTCGGTCAGCGTGTAGACCGTGGTGCTGGCCGTCAGCCGTGCCAGGGCGGCCAGGATGCCGATCGCCACGGCCGCGAGCAAGCCCAGCACCAGCGAGCCGCGCAGCGCCGCCAACAGCGTGACGCCATCTTGCAACTGCGCGCCGATGCTCCAGGCCAGCATCACGGCGAAGTAGACGGTGACCAGCGGCAGGTGGAAGACCCGCCGGGCCACGATGCCCGGCAGGGGCTGGCCCTGCCACAGCAGCCGCTCGCTGGCAGGCAGTCGTTCAGGAAGCCCGAACTGCGGCTCGAACTCGTGCTCCTGGCCCCGGTGCGGAGCCTTCGCGAACGCGGCTGCCACGGGCTTCATACCAGCGGCTCCGTGCGCTTGGGCTCGGCGAACAGCAGGCCGGCGCCGAAGTAGGCGGCGATCTTCTCTTCCTCGAGCAGCGTGATGCTGTCGGCCGATCGGGTGGCCGGCACCTCAGCCCACTGGTGCGCCAACAGTGCATGCACGTAGACAGCTTCGCGCGTGATGCGGCAGAAGGTCATCGGAACCAGCGCATGGCGGCTGCCGTCGGCGAGCTCCACTTCGAGGAAGCGGAACATCATCTCGGGTGCGTCGACCCACAGCTCGCGAACCGTGCCGGCGCTCTCGCCGTAGGGGTCGAGCACCTGCATGCCGCGCGGATCGGGATCGTTCTCGCTGACGCTCATTTCGGGAAACATCGCCAGCGGGCGGATCTTGGGCTGGTTGTGCGCGTCGAGATCCGGCCGGTCGGCGCGCGCAGCCCAGGCGCCACTGCCCAGGCCGGCCAGCAGCGGGTTGCCGATCGGGTCGAGGGGGGAGCCCTCGTTGTCGTAGGTGCGCTCGGCGTTGACGTGTTGCGCACCGGCCGAGCCCGAGGGCACCTGGATCTCGGAGCCGTCGTGCAGCCGGTAGGTCTTGGGCACAGGCACGCCGATCCAGCCCTGGTGTGTGGTGCCGCGGTGCGTTTCCAGCGGATAGCCCTCGCGGCGGTTCTCGCGCGCGAGGTAGTAGATCAGGCCGGCGAAGAAGATCCAGAAGACGTACAGCACAAGCTGTGCGACGTCGACGTAACCTGTGATGGCTCCGGTTCCCATGGTGGCTCCTAGGAGGGTTGGCGTGCGTTGAGGCCTGGTGGGCGGGTGTCGGGACTGCTCAACCCGGGAAGTCCGCCAGCCCGAAGCGGCGCGGCTCGGCGCCACTGGCCTCGGGTGAGGGCGGGGTGGGGGTGCGCCGCCGTGTCACGAGCGGGCCGAGCACGGCCAGCGTCGCCAACAGCAGCGCGAGTTCGAGGTGGTAGACGAAGGCGTAGCCGGTCGCCGGCATCGCAAGCGCCTCGCCGAGCGAGCCGCTCATCGCAAGGTGGCCCACGGCGTCGCGCAGCGCACCGCCCAGGGCCACGCTCAGCCCGGCGGCGGTGGCGACCACGCCGCCCCAGGCACCGAGCACCATGCCGTGCAGGCCGCCGCTGTCCATCGACATGGCCGCGCTGAGCGTGCCCACCGAGAACAGGCCACCGCCGAAACCGATCAGGGCCACCCCGGCGCGGAAGATCAGGGGCGACTCCAGCGGCTCTGAGAACACCACAAGCGAGAACGCCACAAGGCCCACGAGCAGGCCGTGCGCCGCCATTCTTCGCGGACAGCTGCCGCGCAGCAGCCGCCGCGCCGCCCAGCCGAACGCGCACAAGGCCCCGGCGGCCATGATGGCCGTCAGCCCCGTGGTCTGGCCCACGCTCAGGCCCAGCACCTCGCCGCCGTAGGGCTCGAGGATGATGTCCTGCATGTTGAAGGCCGCCGTGCCCAGCCCCACGGCGAGCAGGAAGCGGGCGACCCTGCCGTGTCGCGCGAACTGCGCCCAGCTCTGCGAGAAGGGCGTGGCCTCGGGTGGCGCCTTCGCGCGGTCGCGGTCGCGGGCCTCCTGCTTCCACACGGCGACGGCGTTGAGCGCCAGGCACACGACGGCCGTGCCCTGCACCACCTGCACCAGGCGCGTGTGCGTGTAGTCGGCCAGCAGCAGCCCGAACACGGCGCCGCTGCCGACCATGCCCAGCAACAGCATCACGTACATCAGCGCTACCACGCGCGGGCGCGTGGCCTCGGTGGCGCGGTCAGTGGCCAGCGCCAGGCCGGCGGTCTGCACCGTCTGCGCGCCTGCGCCGGCCAGCAAGAAGGCGAGCGAGGCCGCCACGTGGCCGGCCACCAGCTGCACGGTGGTCTGGCCCGTCAGCAGCACCAGCGCGAAGGGCATGATGGCCAGCCCCGCGAACAGCGCGCCGCTTCCGAACCACACGTAAGGGATGCGGCGCCAGCCCAGCGCGCTGCGGTGCTGGTCGGACTTGAAGCCCACCAGTGCGCGGAAGGGCGCGAACAGCAGCGGCAGGGCCACCATCAGGCTCACCAGCCAGGCGCCGACGCCCAGCTCGACGATCATCACGCGGTTGAGCGTACCCACAGTGAGCACGGTGACCATGCCCACGCTCACCTGGAACAGCGCCAGCCGCACCAGCTGCACGAGCGGCAGCTCGGCCGTGGCGACGTCGGCGAACGGCAGGTAGCGCGTGGCCACGACACGCCAGTCGACGCGGCCGCGGCGGCGGATCAGGCCCAGGGCGACGCGGCCGAGGTCCATGCTCAGGCGCCGCCCCGCTGCAGCCGGTAGGCCTGCGAGGTGTAGAAGCCGCTGGCGATGCGCTGTGTGCCGGCCAGCCGCCAGCCGGCCATGGCGGGCTGGGCCCGCATCTGCCGGGCCAGCGCACCCTGCGACACCGGCACGATGCTGGGCGAACGGTCGCTGCGCGGGAACAGCTTGCCCGCGCCGTAGAACGCCCACAGCAGCGGGCTGGCCGGCGCGAAGGTGATCACCATCGAGCCCTCGGTGCGGTCGGCCAGCCGGCCGAGCACTTGCACGGCATCGGCCGTGCGGTAGTGGATCAGCGAGTCCATCGCCACCACGTGGTCGAATGTGCCCAGGGCAGGGTCGCTCATGTCGCCGCTGCGGAAGTCGATCGAGCCCGGCATACCCTCGGCCTGCAGTTGCGCGAGGCAGCGCTCGCGCGCCACGTCGACCAGCTGCGGGCTCAGGTCGATGGCCAGCACCTGCGCGCCGCGCCGCGCCAGCTCGATGGCGAAGCTGCCGGTGCCGCAGCCGGCATCGAGCAGGCGCTGGCCCCGCAGGTCGGCAGGCAGCCAGGCCAGGAGCGCTTCGCGCATGCGGTCGCGGCCGGCGCGCACGGTGGCGCGCACGCGGCTCACGGGGGCGGTGCTGGTGAGGCGGGCCCAGGTCTCGGCCGCGGTGCGGTCGAAGTAGTGCTCGATCTCGCTGCGGCGGCGGGTGTAGGTGTCGGCGGACGACATGGCGGCGTGCCCTGGCTCAGTCATAGCCCAGGAGGTCGAAGATCTCCCGGTCCTTCAGCGGCACCGCCGGCAGCGGATCGGGCCCCAGCCACATGGAAGCGGCCAGGCGGAGGTACTCCTTCTGCACTGCCTCGATCTCGGGCGTGGCGTCCATCTCGAAGATCGTGCACTTCTTCAGCCGGCTGCGGCGGATGGCATCGAGGTCCGGCAGGTGCGCGGCCAGCCGCAGGCCCGTGCGGTCGTTGTACTTGTCGATCTGGTCGGTGCCGGCGCTGCGGTTGGCGATCACGCCACCCAGGCGCACGCGGTAGTTCTTGGCCTTCGCGCCGATGGCCTGCACGATGCGGTTCATCGCGAAGATCGAGTCGAAGTCGTTGGCCGTGACGATCATCGCCCGCTCGGCGTGCTGCAGCGGGGCGGCAAAGCCGCCGCACACGACATCCCCCAGCACGTCGAAGATCACCACGTCGGTGTCCTCCAGCAGGTGGTGCTCCTTGAGCAGCTTGACCGTTTGGCCGACCACGTAGCCGCCGCAGCCGGTGCCCGCGGGCGGGCCGCCGGCCTCGACGCACATGACGCCGTTGTAGCCCTCGAAGACGAAGTCCTCGGGGCGCAGTTCCTCGGCGTGGAAGTTCACCGTCTCGAGGACGTCGATCACGGTGGGCAGCATCTTCTTCGTCAGCGTGAAAGTGCTGTCGTGCTTGGGGTCGCAGCCGATCTGAAGCACGCGCTTGCCCATCTTGCTGAAGGCGGCGCTGAGGTTGGAGCTGGTGGTGCTCTTGCCGATGCCGCCCTTGCCATAGATGGCAAAGACCTTGGCGGTGCCGATCTTGACGTTGCCGTCCTGCTGCACCTGCACGCTGCCCTCGCCGTCTTCGCGGGGGTCGGGCGCCGGGCGGGCGCCACGGACGATGTTCGTGACGGGGATCTCGGTGACGTTCATGCTGCGGCTCTCTGTGGACTGCTGAGATAGGCACCCTCGAACACGCCCTCGAGGCGGTCTTCGAGTTCCTCGCCTGCGCGCTTGAGCGCGGCCAGGGTGTCGGCGTCGGGTTGCCAGTATTGGCGGTCGCAGGCCTCGAGGAGGCGGCTCGCGACCTTGGCGCTGGCAGTCGGGTTCAGGTTGGCGAGGCGTTCGCGCATCGCCGGGTCGAGCACGAAAGTCTCGGTGAGGTGCTGGTACACCCAGGGGGCGACCTGTCCGGTGGTCGCGCTCCACGCGAACGTGTTGGTGATGCTCGCCTCGATCTGGCGCACACCCTCGTAGCCGTGCTCCAGCATGCCCTCGTACCACTTGGGATTGAGCATGCGGGTGCGGGTTTCCAGCGCCACCTGTTCTGAGAGCGTGCGCACGGTGCCGCTGCCCTCGCTGCGCGTCTGGTCGGAGATGTAGACCGGCACCTCGGCCGCCGCGCCCGTGGCGCCGCCAGCCACCTTGGCGCGCTTGACGGCGCGGCTGATGCCGCCGAGCGTGTCGAAGTAGGTGTCGATGGTGGTGACGCCGAGTTCCACCGAGTCGAGGTTCTGGTACGTCAGCGCCACGTCGGCCAGCACGTGGTTAAGCAGCGCGGCCTGTGCCACCGGCCGTCCGGTGCGGCCATAGGCAAAGCCCTTGCGCTTGGTGTAGGCCTCGGCGAGTTCGTCCTCGTCTTGCCAGGTGCTGCTGTCGACCAGCAGGTTGATGTTGGCGCCGTAAGCGCCGTCGGCATTGCCGAACACGCGCAGCGCGGCGGTCTCCAGATCGCCGCCGTGCTCGCGTTGCCAGGCCAGCGCGTGCTTGCGCACGAAGTTCTGCGCCTCGGGTTCGTCGGCGCTGGCAGCCAGGAAGGCGGCCTCGGCCAGCATCCGGATCTGCAGCGGCAGGAGGTCGCGGAAGATGCCCGACAGCGTCATCACCACGTCGATGCGCGGGCGACCGAGCTGCTGCAGCGGAATCAGCGCAGCCCCGGCCAGGCGGCCATAGCTGTCGAAGCGCGGCGCGGCGCCCATCAGCGCCAGGGCCTGGGCCAGCGGCGCTCCCTCGGTCTTGAGGTTGTCGGTGCCCCACAGCACCAGCGCCACCGTCTCCGGCAGGCCGTGGCCATCTCGCGCGTGGCGCTCCAGCAGCTTGTCGGCCTGGCGCGTGGCATCGCGCACGGCCCAGGCGCTGGGGATCCGGAAGGGGTCGAAACCGTGCAAGTTGCGCCCGGTGGGCAGCACATCGGGGTTGCGCATCACGTCGCCGCCGGGAGCCGGCGGCACGAACCTGCCATCGAGCGCGCGCACGATGCCGGGGATCTCGTGGTCCTCGGCCAACAGGCGGTCCTGGCGGGCCAGCTCGGTCAGCGCAGCCAGGGCGTCTGCGTTGGCCGGGCGGCCCGCATCGGCCAGGGCCTGGTCGGGCGTTCGGCCCAGGGTGATGGCCTCGACGCATTCGCGGCTCAGGCCCGCGGGATTGTCGGCCTCGACGATGGCCCACAACAGGCTGGCGCGTTCGTTGGGGCGTGGAGGCTTGCCGACCACGTGCAGCCCGTGGGGGATGAGTGTGTACTCCAGCTCCAGCACCTCGGCGGTGAGGCGTTGCACCTGGCCTTCGGCCTCGTCGAGCAGCCAGGGGGGCTCGGCGGCGGCCAGCTCCAGGCCCGCGGCCTGCGACTGGATCAAGGTGGCAAGCGCCTGTTGCTCCGCACCCGGATCGCGCCCGCGCCAGCTTTGCAACGAGCTCTTCAGGTCGAGCAGACCGCGGTACAGCCCCGCCTCCGAGACCGGCGGCGTCAGGTAGCTCACCAGCGTGGCCGCCGCGCGGCGCTTGGCGATCGCGCCTTCGCTGGGGTTGTTGCTGGCGTAGAGATAGAAGTTGGGCAGGTCGCGGATCAGCCGGTCAGGCCAGCAGCTGCCCGTCATGCCGCTTTGCTTGCCGGGCATGAACTCCAGCGAGCCGTGGGTGCCGAAGTGCAGCACCGCGTCGGCCTGGAAGTCTTCGCGCAGCCAGCGGTAGAAGGCGCTGAAGGCGTGCGTCGGCGCGAAGCCGCGCTCGAACAGCAGGCGCATCGGGTCACCCTCGTAGCCCATGCCGGGCTGCACGGTGAGCACCACGTTGCCCAGATCCACACCGAGCACGAAGATGGAGCGGCCGTCAGAGAGCTGCCGCCCCGGCGCGGGGCCCCAGGCGGCCTCGATCTCCTTGAGCCAGCGTTCGCGCTTCACATGGTCGGCCGCCGGGATCTGGGCGAGCACGTTGGCGTCGACGCCGAAGCGCTCGCGGTTGCCCTGCAGCAGCCGCACGCGCAGGTCATCGGCGCTGGCCGGCAGATCGACCGTGTAGCCCTCGCGCTGCAAGCCCTTGAGCGTCTCGAAGGCGCTCTCGAACACCGAGAGGTGTGCCGCCGTGCCCAGGTTGCCGGCGTTGGGCGGGAAATTGAACACCACCATCGCCACGCGGCGCTCGGCGCGGGCCTTGCGGCGCAGCGCCACCAGCTTGGACACGCGCGCGGCCAGCATCGCGGTGCGCTCGCTGCAGGTCTGCATGTCGGTGTCGGCCTGCTCGAAATGGCAGGCCTTCTCGCAGCCGCGGCAGGTGCTGCCCGCCGCGCCCCCGCGGCCGCCGTAGACACCGGGGCCGGTGGCGCCGTCGAGTTCGGGGATGGCGACCATGATCGTGGTCTCCACCGGCAGCAGGCCGCGCGCCGAGCCGCCCCACTCGGGCAGGCTCTGGAACTCCACCGAATGCGCGGCCACGTAGGGTACGTCGAGCTGCGCGAGGATGGTCTCGGCGGCGCGAGAGTCGTTGTAGGCCGGTCCGCCCACCAGTGAGAAGCCGGTCAGCGAGACGACCGCATCCACCGTGGCGCGGCCGTCGGCCATGAAGAAGCGCTCGATCGCGGGGCGCGAGTCCAGGCCCGACGCGAACGCCGGCACGACCTGCAGGCCCTGCACCTCGAGCGCGGCGATCACGCCGTCGTAGTGCCGCGCGTTGCCGGCCAGCAGGTAGCTGCGCAGCAGCAGCAGGCCGACGCGGCCCCGCGCGCGATCGGCCGGCACCAGCTGCGGCAGCGCAGCGAGGTCACCGGACAGCCGGCCCGGCAGGCGCGGGTGGTACACGCCGACCTCGGGGTACTCCACCGGGCCGTCGGCCGCGGTGTGGCCGCGCAGCGTGGCTCGACCGCCGGGACTGCCGGCCATGCCCGCGTAGCGATCGACCAGGAAGCGGACCATGTTGACGACGTTGTCCTGCGAGCCGCCGAGCCAGTACTGCAGCGTCAGAAAGTAGGCCCGCACGTCCTGGGCCGTGCCGGGGATGAACTTCAGCAGCTGCGGCAGCCGGCGCAGCATCTTCATCTGGCGCTCGCCGCTGCTGGCGCTGGAGGCGTTGCCGTCCTTGGCCGCCTCGGCACCGCTCTTGCCGCGCAGCTTCTTGAGCAGCGCCAGCACGCCGCTGGCCGGCTTGGCCATGTCGAACTTGCCCATGCGCGTGAGCCTGGCCACCTCACCGGCGCTCATCGCGCAGACCATGGCGTCGCAGTGCTCGCGGCGCGCCGCCAGCGCATCGAGTACCGGCTTGAAGTGCTCCTCCATGAAGAGCATGGTCACGACGATGATGTCGCCCTGGGCGATGTCGTCCCGGCAGCGCTGCAGGGCCTGGGCGTCGCTGGCCCACTCGGAGGCCGCGTGCATGGCAAAGCGCAGGCCAGGCAGTTGCCGCTCCAGCGTGCCGCGGGCGCGCTCGGCCGCGCCTTGCAGGTGCGGGTCCATCGTCACGAGAACGAAGCGCAGCGGGGGCGGGGCGGTGGGCTTCATGTGATGCTTCAGTTGATGCGTCTGATCAGCGTCCAAAGTGGGCCTTGGCGTCGTACAGCGTCTCGACGGTGATCAGGGCCAGACCTCGCTCCACAGCGAAGCGCTCGGTGTTGCGGCGTGCCTTACCACGCACGAAAAACGGCACCTTCTGCAACTCCTGCTGCGCGTCGGGTGCCCAGGTGGCGCCGGCCTGCGCCGCCACGGGCACGGCGGCCTCCACCGGCACGGGCTCGTTGGCGGCGGGCGATGGCGCGGGCTCGACCACCGGTGCCTGGCTGGTCACGGGCACGGCCTCGAGCGGTTCCCGCGGCGCGCCAGCGTGTGACAAATGCGAGGCGGCGGCACCCTCGTGGAACTCGAAGTCCTCGCGGAACATCGTCAGAAGGTGTTCCTCCAGGCCCATCATCAACGGGTGCACCCAGGTGTCGAACAGCACCGCGGCGCCCTCGAAGCCCATCTGCGGCGAGTAGCGCGCCGGGAAGTCCTGCACGTGCACCGGCGCGCTGATCACCGCGCAGGGCAGCTTCAGCCGCTTGGCGATGTGGCGCTCCATCTGCGTGCCCAGCACCAGCTCGGGCTGCGCCTCGGCGATCTTCTGCTCGACCTCGAGGTAGTCGTCGCTGATCAGCGGCTCCACGCCGTACCTTGCGGCGGCCTCGCGCACGTCGCGCGCGAACTCGCGGCTGTAGGTGCCCAGCCCCACGACCTCGAAGCCCAGTTCCTCGGCCGCCACGCGCGCGGCGGCGATGGCGTGCGTCGCGTCGCCAAACACGAACACACGCTTGCCAGTGAGGTAGGTGCTGTCGACCGAGCGCGAGTACCAGCTGGCGCGCGAGCCGGCCTCGGCCAGCAGCGCCGTGGCGTCGATGCCGGCAAGCCCCGCGACCTCGGCGATGAATTGGCGCGTCGCGCCCACGCCGATGGGCACGGTCTTGGTGAAGGCTTGGCCGAAGGCGCGCAGCAGGTAGCTGGCGGCCTGACCGGCGATCTCGGGGTAAAGCACGACGTTGAAGTCGGCCTCGTGCAGCCGGGCGATGTCGGCGGCGGAGGCCTCCAGCGGCGCCACCACGTGCACGTCGACGCCGATCTGGCCCAGCAGCTTCGTCACCTCGGCGACGTCGTCGCGATGGCGGAAGCCCAGCGCCGTGGGGCCGAGCAGGTTGCAGCACTTGCGCTCGCGCTGTGGCCGGCGTGGCACAGCCTCGCGGCGCGGCGCCAGGGCGCGCACCAGCTGGTACAGGGTCTCGGAGGCGCCCCAGTTCTCTTTGCGCTGGTAGGCGGGCAGCTCCAGCGGCACCACGGGGATGGGCAGCTTCAGGCCCTGGGCCAGGCCGCCGGGGTCGTCCTGGATCAGCTCGGCCGTGCAGCTCGCGCCCACCAGCAGGGCCTTGGGCTGGAAGCGCTCGTAGGCCTCGCGCGTGGCGGTCTTGAACAGCTCGGCGGTGTCGCCGCCGAGGTCGCGCGCCTGGAAGGTGGTGTAGGTGACGGGCGGGCGGCGGTCGCGCCGCTCGATCATGGTGAACAGCAGGTCCGCATAGGTGTCGCCCTGCGGCGCGTGCAACACGTAGTGCACGTCGGTCAGGGCCGTGGCCACGCGCATGGCGCCCACGTGCGGCGGGCCTTCGTAGGTCCAGAGCGTGAGTTGCATGGTGTCAGGCTGCCGCGCGCGCGGGGTTGGACGGTGCCAGCAGGGCTTTGCGGCGCAGCGGGCGGGCGAACAGCTCGGCCAGGTCGGCCGCCTGCTCGTAGCCGTGGATGGGCGTGAACACCAGTTCGATCGCCCACTTGGTGGTCAGGCCCTCGGCCTCCAGCGGGTTGGCCAGGCCCAGGCCACAGACGGTGATGTCGGGCCGGTCGGCGCGGCAGCGGTCGAGCTGCTGCTCGACGTGCTGGCCCTCCGACAGCCGCGTGCCCGCGGGCAGCAGGGCCAGGTCCTCGGCCATCAGGTCCCGGTGCAGGAACGGTGTGCCCACCTCGAGCAGCTGCGCGCCCAGTTCGCGCGCAAGGAAGCGCGCGATCGGGATCTCAAGCTGCGAGTCCGGGAAGAAGAAGAGCCGCTGGCCCTCGAGCGACTCGCGCAGCCGCGCCAGCGCCACGGCCGCACGCTCGCGCGCGCTGCTGGTGACGCGCTCCACCACCGCGTCGGCCACGCCGAAGGCGCGGGCCGCAGACTGCAGCCAGCCGGTCGTGCCTTCGACGCCGATGGGGAAGGGCGCCGCGATGCGGCGCGCTCCGCGGGCCTCGAGTGCGCGGGTGGTGTCGCCGAGGAACGGCTGCGCGAGCAGGAAGCGCGTGCCCGCGCCCACGGCGGGCAGCTGGTCGCTGCGCCGCGCCGGCAGGAAGCCGATGCGCGCCGGCAGCCCGAGCCGGCCGAGCAGCCGCGCGAGCTGGTCTTCGACGATGTCCGGCAGCGCGCCCACGACCACAAGCTGCGGCTCGGCCGCGTTGGCCATCACCGGCACCAGCGAGGCCAGGCAGGCGTCTTCGCCCTGCGTGAAGGTGGTTTCGATGCCGCTGCCGCTGTAGTTGAGCACGCGCACGCGCGGCAGGAACTGCGCGGAGAGTCTCTCGGCGGCGCGGGACAGGTCGAGCTTGATGACCTCGCTGGGGCAGCTGCCTACCAGGAACAGCGTCTTGATGTCGGGGCGGCGCTCCAGCAGGCGGGCCACCACGCGGTCGAGCTCGTCGTTGGCGTCGGCCAGACCGGCGAGATCGCGCTCGTCGAGGATGGCCGTGGCAAAGCGCGGCTCGGCAAAGATCATCACACCCGCGGCGCTCTGCACCAGGTGCGCGCAGGTGCGCGAGCCCACCACCAGGAAGAATGCGTCCTGGATCTTGCGGTGCAGCCAGACGATGCCGGTGAGGCCACAGAACACCTCGTGCTGGCCTCGCTCGCGCAGGACGGGGGCGGTGCTGCAGCCGCCGCCGGCCTCGTGCAGCGGGATGACGGTGTTCATGCGGGCACTCCCTGAGCGGCCGCGTCGGCATCGCGTGCGGCCAGCCGCGCCGCGCGCAGCTTGAGCACGAACTGGGTGGCGTTGATCAAGTAGGCGGCGTAGGCGGCCAGCGCCAACAGCATCAGCCCTTGCGGGCCCAGCCAGCCGGCGAACAGCGCCACGAGGTAGGCCGTGTGCAGCGCCAGAACCAGCATGCTGAACACGTCTTCCCAGAAGAAGGGCTCGGCGAACAGGTAGACGCCGAACACCACCTTCTCCCAGATGCAGCCCGTGACCATGATGGTGTAGAGCAACAGGGTCTTCAGCAGCACCGACGCCGTCGCGATGTCATAGCCGGTGCCGGCGGCCAGGTAGCGCAAGACCAGCACCGCGCTGGCGGCGAACACGACGAACTGCAGCGGCGCCAGGATGCCCTGCACGAGGGTCCAGGCCGACGCGTCGCGCCGACGCCGCTGCTCCGGGGTGTACAGCGGGGTCCGGTGGGCGGGGGCGCGAGAGGGGGTGGGCATCGTCGGCTCGGTTGCGGGGGTGGGTCCCGTGGCAGTCCCGCATGTCGGGGATGTGGGCAGCCTAGGGGCTGGAGGCAGGAATGTCAATCGAGATAGACGTAAACTGACATTGACATGCTGGGTGGCGGATCATTCGGCCAGTCCCGCCGTTGCGGTCCCGGCGGCGGGGCCTTCACCATGGCGCCCAAGCGCAGCCACCGCAGGATGGCCGCGCGCGAGCCGAAGACGAGGATCAGGATGAGCGTGACCGGACAAGCCGTGCCCCCGGCGGGTGGGTCTGGCCCTTTTGACCACACCGTCGCCCCGGTGTACAAGGCAGTCTGTTGCAGTGCTCGGCCGGCAAAGCGGATCCGGGCCGGGGATTCCGGGCCGACCAAGGCCCCGCCTGGCGGTGCTGGGTCGGGGAGGGCCGGCGGACCCTGGCAGGACCTGCAGCGGTCGCTCCCCGGAGCGGCCGCGGCGGCGGTGAGGAGGTACCCAGCATGCGGCCCAGCCCGTCCCCGAAGCCCCTCCAGCCTGAGCCTTGCACGCCCAGTTCAAGCGTCTGGCCTCCCGCAACCCCCGATCCGCAGCCCGCGCGGGTGGATGCCGACTTGAACGCCGTCCGCCTGCGCGTGTCGCGCCTGACCCGCACGCTGGAGACTGACGTCATTCCGCGCCTGGTGCGGCAGCACCGCGAGGCCCCCGGCTCCGACGGTCCCGGTCCGGCTCCGAGGGAGATCCAGGCCTTCGTCGACGCGCTCATCGCCGAAGACGACGAACGAACCGACCACGTGATCCAGGCCCTGCGCCAGCGGGGCGTGTCCGTGGCGGCGATCTACGTCGACCTGCTGGCACCGGCGGCCCGAGAGCTCGGGCTTCTCTGGGAGCAGGACCGTGTCGACTTCGCCACGGCCACCGTCAGCCTGGGCCGTCTGCAGCGCCTGATGCGCCAGCTCAGCCCCGACTTCGGCCGCGAGGTCGAGCACCCCTTTCACGGCCGCCGCGTCCTGCTTACGCAGCCCGAGAGCGAACAGCACATGTTCGGCCTGTCGATGGTCGCCGAGTTCTTTCGCCGCGAAGGCTGGGACGTCCTCGGTGGTGTTGCCGGGGTCGGGGTCGAGGCCGTGGCGTGGGTGAGACGCGACTGGTTCGACGCCGTGGGTTTTTCCGTGGGCAGCGAGACCGGCCTGCCGTGGCTGCGCGATACCATCGCGGCCGTTCGCCTGGCGTCGCGCAACCCGTCGCTGGTGGTGCTGGTCGGTGGCCCCTTGTTCTCGATCCATCCTGAATGGGCGGGTGAGGTCGGCGCCGACGCCACCACCGACGGTCGCAACGCCCCCAGCGTGGCCGAGGCGCTGGTGACCCAACGTGTGCAGGAGCAGTCCGGGGCTGCACGCGTGACCTGATCCGAAAACCCGGGAGACGACCACCTTGATTCGGGCCCAGAACCGCCGTCAGCAACCGAAAGACCTCCCATGAGGCGGCCGGCGGCCCGCAAGCCGGACCTGATCGGCGATTTCGACTCTCGCGTGGCGAACCGCCTTCTGGGCACCGCCAGCGACATCGTTCTGGTGCTCGACCGCGACGCGGTGGTGCTGGATCACCAGGTGCCCGATCCCCAACTGGCGCAGTTGCTCGGCCAGGGGTGGCGCGGCCGGCCTTGGCGCGAGCTGGTCACCGTCGAGGGGCGCGACAAGATCGACAGCCTGATCAAGGACGCGCGTGCCGGCCAGCCGGCGCGCTGGCGTCAGGTGAACCATGCCGTCCCCGGGCGCGATGACGTCCCGGTGAGCTACACCGCCCTGGTGCTGGGCGACGAGGCGGCCGGCCACCAGCAGCCCGCCCTGCTGGCATTGGGCCGCGACCTTCGCGCCACGGCCCAGTTGCAGCGCCGCCTCGTCGACGCTCAGCAGGCGATGGAGCGGGATTACTGGCGCTTTCGCGAAGCCGAGACCCGTTACCGGACCTTGTTCCAGACCGCCGCGGAGGCAGTGCTGATCGCCGACAGCTTGTCCCTGAAGGTGCTGGAGGCCAACCCCGCCGCCGAGGCGCTGTTCGGCCGCGCGGCAGGCCGGCTGACCGGGGTCGCGCTGCCCGGGCTGTTCGATGCGTCGTCGCAGGGCCGGCTTCAGGCCTGGCTGGCGGCCAGCCGCAGCGGGTTGGTGGACGCTGCGCCGGAGAGCACGCGCGTGCGCCTGTCCAGCGGCTCGGCTTCGCCGCCGGACGCCGAGTTCGACCTGTCGCTGGCGGTGTTCCGCCAGCAGCAGTCCTCTCAGTTGCTGCTGCGCGTGCGCCCTGCCGCTGCCGGCCCTGCAGGCGGGCGGCGCGCGGCCCGTAGCGCCGGCCACGCGACTGCCCAGGGCCACACCCATCTGCTCGAGGCCTGGGAGCGCCAGACGGCCGACGCGCTGGCCTTCACGGATGCTCAGGGCCGTGTGTTGCGCGCGAACGCCGCCTTTGCGACGCTCGCGCAACTGGCCAGCCCCGAAGCGGCCCGCGGTGCGCTGCTCGACCGTTGGCTCGGCCGCACCGGTGTCGAGCTCAACGTGCTGCTCACCAATCTGCGCAACGCCGACGTCGTGGCCGCTTTCCCCACGGCGCTGCGAGGGGAGGTCGGGGTGTCACATGAAGTCGAGGTGTCGGCGACCCGGCTCGACGCCGGGGCCGCGCCGGCGCTGGCCTTCGCGATCCGCGACATTGGCCGCCGCATCGAAAACACCGACCGCGGCGTGGCGGCCCTGGCGCGTTCGCCCGGTGAACTCACCGAGCTGGTCGGCCGGGTGCCGATGAAGGACATCGTCGCCGAGACCGCCGAGGTCATCGAGCAGCTGTGCATCGAGACAGCGCTGCAGATGACGCACAACAATCGCGCGCTGGCGGCGCAGTTCCTGGGCCTTTCTCGGCAGAGCCTGTACGTCAAGCTGCGGCGGTATGGCCTGGCGACCGGTGAGGGTGCTGGCGAGGGTGACGACTGAAGGTCTGTGCCCATGCGGCATCGAGCCCGGACGTCAATTTGGCGTGACGCGGCACGTGTAAATTCGGATTGACGTTTTTCGGGCCAGGGGGCACCATGCCGGTATGGCCTTGCCTGCGCCCTCGGCGGTTGCCGAACTGCTGAAGCCGATCACCTGGTTCCCACCCATGTGGGCGTTCGGGTGCGGCGTCGTGGCGTCCGGCGAGTCGCTCGACGGTCGAGTCGGCCTTGTCTTCGCGGGCGTGCTGCTGGCCGGTCCGGCGGTGTGCGCCACCAGCCAGGCGGTGAACGACTGGTTCGACCGCCACGTCGACGCCATCAACGAGCCGCACCGGCCCATCCCTTCGGGTCGCATGCCGGGTCGCTGGGGCCTTTATGTGGCGATCCTCTGGACGTTGTTGTCCTTGCTGCTGTCGCTGCTGCTCGGTCCCTGGGGCTTTGGCGCCGCGGTGGTGGGCCTGCTGCTGGCGTGGGCCTACAGCGCGCCGCCGTTGCGGCTCAAGCGAAACGGCTGGTGGGGCAATGCGGCCTGCGGCATCAGCTACGAAGGCCTGGCCTGGTTCACCGGCGCCGCCGTCATGGCCGGTGGTGCGATGCCCGACCTGCGCTCGCTGATCCTGGCGGCGCTGTACAGCGCCGGTGCCCACGGCATCATGACGCTCAACGACTTCAAGTCGATCGCCGGTGATCGCAAGATGGGCATTGCGTCGCTGCCGGTGCAGCTGGGGCCCCGACGTGCGGCCTTCGCCGCGGCCGGCACGATGGTGTTGGCGCAGGCGCTCGTGATCGCGTTGCTGCTCGACTGGGGCCGCCCCGTGCACGCCGCCGCCATCGCCGGCCTCGTGCTGGCACAAGTGCTGATGGCACGCCGCTTTGTCGCCGCGCCGGTGGAGCGCGCGATCTGGTTCAGCGGCCTGGGCGTGACGTTGTTCGTGGCCGGCATGCTGGTCAGCGCATTTGCCCTTCGGGGCCTGGCATGAGCGGATCGTTGTACTTCCGTGTGCCCGGCCCACAAGGCTCGTCATCGGGGGCTGTGCGGTGAGCTGGTTCGCCATCTTCCGCATCGGCCTGGTGCAGATGGCGCTTGGAGCCATCGTCGTGCTCACCACCTCCACGCTCAACCGCGTCATGGTGGTCGAGCTGCAGCTCGCGGCCCTGGTGCCGGGACTGATGGTGGCGCTGCACTATGCCGTGCAGCTGACGAGGCCGCGCATGGGTTTCGGTTCCGACCGTGGCGGTCTGCGCACACCCTGGATCGTCGGTGGCATGGTGGTGCTGGCCCTGGGCGGCTTCGGTGCCGCCGCGGGCACGGCCTGGGCGGCCACCGCGCCGAAAGCCGGCCTGGCGCTGGCCGCCGCGAGCTTCGTGTTCGTGGGCCTGGGTGTGTCGGCCACCGGCACCTCGGTGCTGGCGCTGCTGGCCGCCCGGGTGCCGCCCAAGCGGCGCGCGGGTGCCGCCACGCTGGTGTGGGTGATGATGATCGTCGGCCTCGCCGCCAGCGCGGGCTTGGCCGGAAGCTTTCTCGACCCCTTCAGCCCGCAACGGCTGGTCCAGGTGTCGGGCGTGGTCTCGGCGGTGGCTTTGGTGCTGGCGCTGGTGGCCATCGCCGGGGTCGAGCGCCGCGCCGTGCGGGTCACCGCACCCAGCCACGACCGCCCGCCGTTCCGAGCCGCACTGGCCGAGGTGTGGCGTGAGGCGGACGCCCGGCGCTTCACCATCTTCGTGCTGGTGTCGATGCTCGCCTACAGCGCGCAGGACCTGATCCTCGAGCCCTACGCAGGCATCCGCTTCGGCTTCACGCCCGGCCAGAGCACCCAGCTGTCGGGGCTGCAGCACGGCGGCACGCTGGCCGGCATGGTGCTGGCGGCGATGGCCGGGCGCCGCGTCGCCGGTGTATCGCTGGGATCGCTGCGCCACTGGATCCTTGGTGGCTGCCTGGCTTCGGCACTGGCGCTGCTGGGCCTGGTGGCCGGTGCCGCGCTCGGGCCGCCCTGGCCGCTGCGCGCCAACGTCTTCCTCCTTGGCGTGGCCAACGGAGCCTTCTCGATCGCCGCCATCGGCTCGATGATGGCCCTGGCCGGCCAGGGGCGGGCGTCACGCGAGGGCACACGCATGGGCCTGTGGGGCGCCGCGCAGGCCGTGGGCTTTGCAGTAGGGGGGGTCGCCGGCACCGCGGCGAGCGATCTCGCGCGCTGGGCACTCGGCTCCCAGGTGGCCGCCTACGGGCTGGTGTTCGCGGTCGAGGCCCTCCTTTTCATCGTCGCCGCCTGGCTGGCGCTGCGCATCGCCTTGCCACAGTCGCCCGCGGCCGCCGCGCCCCGCATTGAACCCGCATCCCGCGCCTCACCGCGGGCAGGAGGAACCGCATGAACCAATCGCCCAGCGTCCCCCGGACCTACGACGCGGTCGTCGTCGGGGGCGGTCCGGCCGGGGCCACGGCCGCCCACGACCTCGCCCGCCAGGGCCTGAGCGTGCTCCTGCTCGACCGCGCCGGCCGCATCAAGCCCTGTGGCGGCGCCATTCCGCCGCGCCTGATCAAGGACTTCGAGATCCCCGACTCGCTGCTGGTGGCCAAGGCCCGCTGCGCACGCATGGTCTCGCCCTCGGACCAGCGGGTCGACATTCCCATCGAAGGCGGCTTCGTCGGCATGGTCGACCGCGAGGTCTTCGACGAATGGCTGCGCGAGCGGGCCTCTGCGGCCGGTGCCGTGCGTCGCCGGGGCCGCTTTACGGAGCTCGGGCGTGCGGCCGACGGAACCGCCGTCGTGCACTTCGAGACCGACGCCAGCGCGGGCAGCGAGCGCGGGCCGCAGCCGCCGGCGCGCGCCCAGGTGCGGGCACGGGTCGTCATCGGCGCCGACGGGGCGCGCAGCGAGGTCGCGCGGCAGGCCGTGCCCGGCGCCGAGCGCACCAGCTACGTTTTCGCCTATCACGAGATCGTGGCGCGCCCGGCGCAGCCGCCTGAAGGCTACGACCCGAGCCGCTGCGACGTCGTCTACCGCGGCGAGTTCTCGCCCGACTTCTACGGCTGGGTGTTCCCGCACGGCAACACGCTGTCCATCGGCACCGGCAGCGCCGACAAGGGCTTCTCGCTGCGCAACGCCACCGCCAAGCTGCGGGCTGCCAGCGGTCTGAACACGGCGCCGACGCTGCGCCGCGAGGGGGCGCCGATCCCGATGAAGCCCCTGCCTCGCTGGGAGAACGGACGCGATGTGGTGCTCGCGGGCGACGCCGCTGGCGTTGTCGCACCGGCTTCGGGCGAAGGCATCTACTACGCCATGACTGGCGGCCGTCTGGCCGCCGAGGCTGCCGCCGAGTTCCTGCGCACGGGGCAGGCCAAGGCGCTGAAGCTGGCACGCAAGCGCTTCATGCGCGAGCACGGCATGGTGTTCTGGGTGCTGGGCATCATGCAGCGCTTCTGGTACGTGAGCGACAAGCGACGCGAGCGCTTCGTCAGCATCTGTCGCGACAAGGATGTGCAGCAGCTCACCTTCGAGTCCTACATGCACAAGAAGCTGGCCCGGAAGAAGCCGATGGCGCACGTGAGGATCTTCTTCAAGGACGTGGCGCACCTGCTGGGCCTCGTGCGGGCCTGACTCTGGCGCATCCCACCCCGCGGACGCGCCCCCACCCGACGGCGCCGCCGATCATGCCCCGCCCCCAGCCCGATCTTGCCGAGCTCGCGCTGCTGGCGCAGTACGCGCCTGAGCTGGCCAGGGCGTTCGCCAGCCTGGCCTGCGACATCGCGATGGTCGTCGACCGTGATGGCACCATCACCGCCATTGCCCACAACGAGGCGCGCAGCCTGGCCGCCGTCAGCGAGGGCTGGCTGGGTCGGCCGCTCGGCGACACCGTGACGCCGCAGACCCGCCACAAGGTCGACAAGCTGCTCGCCGACGTCGGCACCAGCGGCATCGGCCGCCGACGCGAGGTGAACCTTCTGCGGCCGCCCGGTGGCCCGGACGGCGATGAGGAGATCCCGGTGGCCTACACCGCGCTGCGCCTGGGCACCGAGGGGCCGGCACTCGCCGTCGGCCAGGACCTGCGGGCGCTGGTGCGCATGCAGCAGCGCTTCGTCCGCGTGCAGCAGGAGCTCGAGCGCGGCTATGTGGCCGCCTTGGCCGCCGAACGCGCGGCTGTGCGGTCCTTGCCGGGGCTGGACGAGGCGCCGCTGGACGAGGCCTCGCGCGCCGCATTCGCTGCTTGGCTGCTGGCCGAGCGTCAGTCAGGCGATGCGCCGCCGCCCGCGCCGACGACGCCGCCAGCGGCTTGATCCTGGCCCTGAGCCTGGCGAGCGCCGTCCGCCGGCTCGGGCACACTGCCGGCCATGACCGACACCGCCCACGGCCCGCTGCAGGGCCTTCGAGTCATCGAGTTCGCCGGCATCGGCCCCGCGCCGCTGGCCTGCATGCTCTTCGCCGACCTCGGCGCCGATGTCGTGCGCATCGACCGTCTGGCGCCCAGCGGTCTGGGGCTGGCCCTGGCACCGCAGCACGACGTCAACGCGCGTGGCCGGCGCTCGGTGGCACTGGACCTCAAGCAGCCTGCCGGCCGCGATGCAGCGCTGGTCCTGGTGGCCGGCGCCGACGTCCTGATCGAGGGCTTCCGCCCCGGCGCGATGGAGAAACTCGGCCTCGGCCCCGAGCCCTGTGCGGCGGCGAACCCGCGCCTCGTCTACGGCCGCATGACGGGCTTCGGCCAGCACGGACCGCTGGCGCAGCAGGCCGGCCACGACCTGAACTATCTCGCGCTCACCGGTCTGCTGCAGGCCATCGGCGAGCCCGGCGGCGCACCCTTGCCGCCTCTGAACCTGGTGGCCGACTATGGAGGCGGTGCCATGTTTCTCGCTTTCGGCGTGATGGCGGCGCTGTGGGAGCGGCAGCGTTCGGGCCGCGGGCAGGTGATCGACGCGGCCATGATCGATGGTGCTGCGGCGCTGGGTTCGATCTTCTGGGGCCTGCATGCCGCCGGCCAGTGGCGCCCCGGGCGCGGCAGCAACCTGCTCGACGGCGGCGCGCCGTTCTACGCCTGCTACGAAACTGCAGACGGCCGCTGGATGAGCCTGGCGGCGCTGGAGCCGAAGTTCTTCGCCCAGGCGGCCGCGCTGCTGGGCTTGGATGCGGCCTGGCCCCCCCGGCAGCACGACCGCAGCGCCTGGCCGGCCCTGCGCGGGGCGATCGCTGCGGCGTTCCGACGCCACAGCCAGGCCGAATGGACCGACCGCGCCGCCGGCACCGACTGCTGCATCGCACCGGTGCTCGACTTCGACCAGGCCCCGGCGCACCCGCACGCCCTGGCCCGCGAGAGCTTTGTCGAGGTCGAGGGCCAGTGGCAGCCGGCACCGGCGCCGCGCTTCTCGCGCACCCCGGCGCCCGCGCTGCGCCGCCCCGCCCGCCCCGGCGAGCACGCTGACGCTGTGCTCGCCGAGGCCGGTCTGGATGCCGCTGCGCTGCGCGCGGCCGGGGTGTTGTTGTGAGGACTGCCGTGCACGAGACGCCCGCCGACGCGCGCCGCGCGGCGTCGCTGATCCTGCTGCGCAACGGCGAGCGGGGTCTGGAGGTGCTGATGTTGCGCCGCGCTGAACGTGAGGGCGACCTGCGCAGCGGCGTGACCGTGTTCCCCGGCGGCGTGCTCGATCCCCGCGACCACGAGGCCCACCGCTGCGTGCACGGCGCCGACGACGCCATGCTCAGTGCAAGCCTGGGCCTGCCCGCAGGCGCCCTGGACTACGCCATCGCCGCAGTGCGCGAGACCTTTGAGGAGGTCGGCCTGCTGCTGGCCCGTGACGCCGACGGCCATGCCGTGACGCCTGCCCAGGTGCACGCGCTCGCGGCTTGGCGCGATCGGCTGCAACGCAACGATGTCCACATGGGCATGCTCTGCGACGCCGCCGGGCTGACGCTGGATCTGAGTGGTATTGCGTACCACAGCCACTGGCTCACGCCGCCGGGCACGCCCAAGCGCTTCGACACGCGGTTCTTTGTCGCCGAGGCGCCGGCCGGCCAGCAGGCCACACCCGACCTCGGCGAGGCCGTCGAGCTGATGTGGCTGACACCGGCCGAGGCCTTGTCGCCCGCACGGGGCCTGAAGCTGCTGCCAGTGACCGCCGTGACGCTGAAGGAGCTGGCCGCCTTTGCCGATGTGGCCTCGGTGCTGGAGGCTGCGCGCACGCGCAGCCCGCAGCCCTGTGTGATGCCGCGCCGCGCGCTGCGCGCTGGCAAGCCGGTGGTCGTGCTGCCGCACGAGCTGCCCTATGCCGAGATCGGCCGTCTCGATCCCGAAGGTCGAGCCGATGTGTTGGCCGAACTGCGGCCGGGCCGCGCCGTGTGGCTGTCGCCCAACGTGGCACGCATCACCGCACCCAACCCGGGCCCAATGACGGGCCCGGGCACCAACAGCTACCTGGTGGGCAGCGGCAGCCGCTGGGTGGTGATCGATCCCGGCCCGGCCCACGAGGGCCACCTTCAGGCGCTGCAGGCCGCGCTGCCCGCGGCCGCGGGCGGGCGGCCGCTCGCCATTTTGGCCACCCACACCCACCGCGACCATTCGCCCGGCGCTGCGCCGCTGGCTGCTGCCACCGGTGCGCCGGTGTGGGGTCGACTCGCCCGCCACCCGATGTGGCAGGACGACAGCTTCCGCCCCGACCACGAGCCCGCCGACGGCGAGCGGGTCGAGCTCGGGGACGGTCTCACCCTTCACGCGGTTCACACACCGGGCCACGCCAGCAACCACCTGTGCTGGTGGCTCGAGCAGGAGCGGCTGCTGTTCACCGGCGACCACCTCATGCAGGGCTCCACCGTCGTCATCAACCCGCCCGATGGCGACATGGCGGCCTACCTGCAGTCGCTGCGCGCGCTGCGCCGGGCGCACGACGAGGGCACGCGCCCCTTGCACTGGCTGGCGCCGGGGCATGGCTTCCTGGTCGCCCAGCCGCCGGCAGTCATCGACGCGCTGGTGGCCCACCGCCTGCGCCGCGAGACCAAGGTGTTGCAGGCCCTCGCGACCGCACCGCAGTCGCAGGAGGCGCTGCTGCCGCGCGTCTACGACGACGTTCCCGTCGCGCTGCATGGCGTGGCTGCGCGCTCGCTGCTGGCGCACCTGCTCAAGCTGCAGGGCGAAGGCCGCGCCTTGCAGGCCGGCGAGGGCTGGTCAGCGGTCGGCTGAGGATCCGTCCGCGTCGCGCCACGCGCCGTCGACCAGCACCTGATGGGGTACGAACTGCGCCTTGTAGGCCATCTTCGGGCTCCGCGCGATCCAGTAGCCCAGGTACACGTGCGGCAGCTTCAGGACGCGCGTCTGTTCGATCTGCCACAGGATGCTGTAGGTGCCATAGCTGGTGTGCGGCTCGGGTTCGTAGAAGGTGTAGACGGCCGAGATGCCGTCGGACAGCACGTCGAGGATGCTCACCATCTTCAGCACCCCGGGCTGGCCGTCGCTGCCGGCCTCGCGGAACTCCACCAGGCGCGAGTTGACTCGGCTCTGCAGCAGGAACTGCGTGTACTGGTCGACGCTGTCCTGATCCATGCCGCCGCCGGCATGGCGGCCGCTCTGGTAGCGCAGGTAGAGCTGGTAGTGCTCGGGCACGAAGCCCAGGCGCAGCACGCGCGAGATTAGGGTGCCATGCTGGCGCTGCGCGCGCCGGTGGCTGCGTGTCGGCTGGAAGCGCTCCACCGGCACGCGCAACGGCACGCAGGCACGGCAGCCGTCGCACCAGGGCCGGTAGGTGAACAGGCCACTGCGCCGGAAGCCGTTGGCCACCAGGCCCGAGTAGGTCTCGGCGTGGATCAGGTGGCTGGGCGTGGCCACCTGCGAGCGCGCCTGGCGCTCGGGCAGGTAGCTGCAAGGGTAGGGGGCCGTCGCATAGAACTGCAACGACCGCAGCGGCAATTCCTTCGGGTGCGTCACGCGGGATCGGGCAGAGGCGTCGCGGGCGGCTACAGCAGGAGCGCCCAGTCGGCCGGATCATAGGTCCAGGCGGCGGGGCCCTGCTGTGCCGATGCATGCCGGACGTGGGCCAGGAAGCGCTCGCGCGGTACCTCACGTGCGCCCAGACTGGCCAGGTGGCGTGTGTTCTGCTGGCAGTCGATCCAGGCGATGTCGCGGCGCCGGCAGCCGGCCACCAGTGCGGCCAGCGCGATCTTGCTCGCGTCGGTGGCGCGCGAGAACATCGACTCGCCGTAGGCCATGCGCCCCAGCAGCACGAAGTACAGCCCGCCGACCAGCCGGCCCTGAACCCAGGTCTCGACGCTGTGCACCTGCCCCATGGCCCCCCAGGCCACGTAGGCGTCGCGCATCGCCGGCACGATCCAGGTGCCATCCTGGCCATCGCGCGGCGTGTCTGCGCAGGCATCGATGACGGCAGTCAGGTCGTGGTCGACGCGCAGCTCGCAGCCGGGTGTGCGCAGGAAGCGGCGGATCGTCTTCTTCAGCGAGGGCGCCAGGCGGAACTCGGCCACGGGCAGCACCATGCGCGGATCGGGGCTCCACCACAGCACCGGCTGGCCGGAGCTGTACCAGGGGAAGATGCCCGCGCGGTAGGCCTCGAGCAGCCTATCGGGGGTGACGCTGCCACCGGCCGCCACCAGCCCCGGGGCCTCGGTGCCCGGGCCCAGCGCCGCCGAGGCGTGCGGCAACGGCCGTCCGTCGTCGATCCAGTGCAGCAGCGACATCGGGCATGCCGGCGGTGTCAGCGGCCCGCAAGCTGTTGCCAGAGAAAGGCGTACTCGAGAGCCTGCATGCGCGCACGCTGCGCGTTGTCGGCCGCGCCGCCATGGCCACCCTCGATGTTCTCCCACAACCAGACGCGATGCCCTTGCTCGAGCATGCGGGCGGTCATCTTGCGGGCGTGTCCCGGGTGCACGCGGTCGTCGCGCGTGCTGGTGACGAACAACACCGGCGGCAGCTTCTGCGAGGGCCGCAGATTGTGGTACGGGCTGTAGCGCGAGAGGAAGGCCCAGTGCTCGAGCCGGTCCGGGTCACCGTACTCGGCCATCCAGCTGGCGCCGGCCAGCAGGCGGTGGTAGCGGCGCATGTCGAGCAAGGGCACCTGGCTGACGACGGCGCCGAACAGCTCCGGCCTTTGCACCATGACCGCGCCGACGAGCAGGCCACCGTTGCTGCCGCCCTGGATGCCAAGATGCTGCGGGCTGGTGATGCCCTCGTGCACCAGCGCCTCGGCCACGGCGATGAAGTCGTCGAAGCTCTTCTGCCGCTCGCCCAGCAGTGCGGCCTGGTGCCAGGCCGGTCCGAACTCGCCGCCGCCGCGGATGTTGGCAACCACGTAGACGCCGCCCTGGGTCGTCCAGGCTCGGCCCACGCTGCCGCTGTACCAGGGCGTCATGGGCACCTCGAAGCCGCCGTAGCCATACAGCAGCGTGGGGTTGCGGCCGTCGGCCTTCGCACCCCGGGGCCAGATCACGAAGTAGGGCACCCGCGTGCCGTCGCGGCTGGTGGCAAAGCGCTGCTCGACGCGCATGCCCTCGGCGTCGTAAAGACGGGGCCGCGACTTCAGCTGCTCGCGGGCGTCCTCGCCGGTGCGCAGCAGCCACAGCGCGTCGGGCTGGAGGAAGTCGGCGCTGCTGAGCAGCAGGTGCTCGGCCAGCGGGTCTTCGGCCACCCTCGGATCGTGCAGGGGGACCACCGAGAGCCGCCCGGGGTGCGGGGCCTGCACCTCGCGACGGGTCCAGGGGGCGCCGGGCCGCTCGGGTGGCGTCCACTCCTCCAGCCGGTTGGCGACGTTGTCGAGCACGTTGAGGATCAGCCGGCTGCGCGTCGTGTCGGTGTCCGCCAGCGAGCGCGTGGCGCTGGGCGTGAACAGCTGCGTCCATTGCGCCTTGCCAGCCAGGTAGGCCTCGGCGTCGGCGGCGATCAAGGCCCCGCGCGGGAAGCGCTGTCCGTCGGACTGCCAGTCGCTGCGCAGCTCCATCAGCACATGGCGGCGCCAGAATCGCAGGCTGGCGTCGGCCGGCTTGGGCAGTGGCATGAGGCCCTCGCCCACTTGCAGCGCCAACTCGGTGCTGTAGAAGTCGGGTGCGCGGTAGAAGACGGTGCGCTCGAAGCCGGGGGTCGTATCGACACTGACGGAGGCGAACACGTCCTCGGCGCGGCCCTCGTAGGCCGTCTTCGCGTCGGCCAGCGGCGTGCCGCGCTGCCAGCGCTTGACGATGCGCGGGTAGCCGCTTTGGGTGAGCGAGCCGGGTCCGAAGTCGGTGCCGATCCAGATGCTGTCCGCGTCGGCCCAGGCGGACAGGCTCTTGGCTTCCGGCAGGCTGAAACCGCCCTCGGCCGGCGGCACGAAGCGTTTGCCGAGCAGGTCGAACTCGCGCATCACCGTCGCGTCGGCGCCCCCGCGCGACAGCTGCAACAGGCAGCGCTGGTAAGCCGGCCCGTGGCAGGTGGCGCCGCCCCAAACCCAGTTCTCGCCCTCGGACTTGCCAAGGACGTCGAGGTCGAGCACGGTCTCCCAGGCGGGCTGTGTCTGGCGGTACTCCTCGAGCGTTGTGCGGCGCCACAGGCCGCGCGGGTTGGCGGCGTCACGCCAGAGGTTGTAGACGCGGTCGCCGATGCGGCTGATGGTGGGGATGTGGTCGCGCGAGTCCAACACCTCGCGGATGGCACGTTCGCGCTCGGCGAATCCGGGCCGCGCCATGAGCATGGCCTCGGTCAGGGCGTTGCGCTCGCGAACCCAGGCCAGCGCGCGCTCGCCGGTCACGTCTTCGAGCCAGAGGAAGGGGTCGTCGTCGGGGTTCATCGTCGCACCAGCGGATCGTGGAGCAGGGAGGGCTGCCAGGGGCAGCACGAGCAGCGCCAGGATGACCAGCAAGCGGACGGTCGGCATCGTCAGGTCGCCGGCCAGAGAGCCTGGGGCTGCAGTTCGACCGATTGCGTGCCGTCGGCCACCCAGACCAGGCCGTCTTGCACCGTCACCTGCAACTGCATCGAACGCTGCGCCAGGCCGGCCAGGGCCTGGCTCTGCACGGCGGGCAGCTGCCAGACAGCCAGGTTGGTCAGTCGTGCGACCTTGCCGCGCAGCGCCGCCCACCACACCGGCACACTGCTGGCGTAGGCGAAGACGCAGACGCGGTCGGCCCGGCCACAGGCCTTTGCCAGGCGGCGTTCGTCGGGCTGTCCCACCTCCACCCAGCGCAGCAGGCGGCCGGAGAGGTCGTGCTGCCAGAGGTCGGGCTCGTCGGCGTCGGACAAGCCGCGCGCGGCCTGCAGCGCGTCGGCGCCTTCCGAGGCGTCGGCCAGCAAGGCATGGGCCAGTACACGCACCATCAGGCGTTCTTCGGTCTCGGAGGGGTGCAGCGCGAGCGTCAGCGCATGCGTCGCGTAGACGTTGCGGTCCATGTCGGCCACCTGCACCGCGGCCTTGTAGACGGTGGACTTCAGCGCCATGGGGCGGCAATCGTGCGGGGCATCGGTGGGCAGTCTCCAGGCCGCGGGGTGCGGCGCGGTCCGGCACTGTGCCACAGCTCGCTGCCGAGGCTGCTCGGCAGGCCCGCGCGGGATCGTCGACAGCTGCTCGGCGGGGGTTCGCGTCGATCAACGTCCTTCGACGAGGGCCTTCACGTTGGTGTGAACAAGGCTTTCAGCAGGGTCTTCAACATCGCATGTCTCTGGCGGCGCGCGCGTGGCGCCCAAGTGTCGGCGGCCCGCGCCACGACGGCGAGGGTGGCAGAATCCGCGCCCGTCCGGACCGACTGACCCTGAGGCAGTGCCCAAGATGAAGCTCACACCGTTGCTGCTGTTGCTGGCCAGTGCCGCTCTGCCCTTGGCGCCGGCCGTGGCCCAGACGTCCCCGAAACCCGCCGCCAAGCCCGCCCCCGCACGACCGGCGGCCAGCCCGGCGGCGCCCGCAGGCGATCGCACGGCCACGCTCAGCGGCGGCACCGGCACGGCCTCGCGCCAGCCCATCCTGACGCGCGATGAACTGCGCGCATGCCTCGGCCAGGAGGAGTCGATGCGGCTGCGCATGGCCGAGCACCAGCAGGCGCGCGCGCCGCTCGATCGCGAGCGCGAGGGCATCGCGGCGCAGCAGGGGGCGCTGCGTGCCGAGCGCGCGCAGGTCGATGCCGTGGCCGCGCGCGCGGCCGAGCTTCGCGGCCGCATGGAGGCGCACTCGGCGCGCGTGGCAACCTGGAACCGCGACATCGAGGCCTTCAACGCCCGTTCGCCCACGGGGCCGGCCGGCGAGCGCGAACGCCTGCGCCTGAACACCGAGCGCGAGGCGCTTCAGAAGGCCCAGACGGAGCTGGAAGCCGAACGAGGCAGCATCACGGCTGACAACGAGAGGATCGTCGTCGCGTTCAACGCCAAGGCCCGGCAGCTCGAAGCTGCGATCGCCGACTGGAACCAGCGCAACAACGGGTGGAACCAAACCAGCGCCAAGCTTGAGGAAGAGCGCAAAGGCTGGGTGACCAGCTGTGCCGACCGACGCTACCGCGAGGACGACGAGATCGCCATCAGGGCTGGCCGGTGAGCGCCGCTGCGGCGCAGCCTCTGCTGGCCAACTGGACGGCGCCGCACGGCCTGCCGCCCTTCGGCGCGATTGAGCCGTCGCACTTCGAGCCCGCGCTGATCCAGGCGATGCAGGAGCACCGCGACGAGGTGGCTGCGCTGGGCGAGCAAGCCGAGCCGGCCGACTTCGACAACACCTCTGCCGCCTTCGACCGCGCCGGCCGCCGATTTGGCCGGCTGCAGGCGCTGTTCGGCACGCTGTGCGCCTCGGCCACGTCAGACGCCTTGCAGGCGGTGCAGCGCCGCATGGCGGCGCCGCTGGCGGCGCACCACAGCGCGGTCCACACCGATGCCGCGTTCTTCGCGCGGCTGGATGCGCTGCATGAGCGCCGCGCCACGCTGGGCCTGGATCCCGAGTCGCTGCGCCTGCTGGAACGGCAGCACCTCGACTGCGTGCGCAGCGGTGCCCGGCTGCCGCCGCCGCAGCGCCAGCGCCACGCCGCGCTGATGCAGGCCCTGGCCGAGTTGCAGACGCGCTTCGCGCAGAACGTGCTGCGTGCCGAGGCCGACTGGCAACTGCCGCTGCCCGATGCCGACGCGATGGCCGGCCTGCCGCCTGACGTGCGCGCGGCAGCGCGCCAGGCGGCGCTGGAGCGCGGGTTGCCCGGCGCCGTGGTGACGCTGGCGCGCTCGCTGGTGGTGCCGTTTCTGAGCTTGAGCGAGCGCGCCGACCTGCGCGAGCAGGTCTGGCGCGCCTGGGTCGGCCGCGGCGAGCACGACGGCGAACGGGACAACCGCCCCGTGGTGCGCGAGATCCTGCGCCTGCGCCACGAGTTGGCCGGCCTGATGGGCCATGCCTGCTATGCCGATTTCGCACTCGCCGACACCATGGCCGGCACGCGCGAGCGGGTCGACGCCTTGCTGCAGGCCGTGTGGCAGCGCGCCGTGCCGCGCGCCCAGGCCGATCGCCTCGAGCTCGAGGCGCTGCGCGATGCCGCGATGCCCGGCCAGGCCGGACAGCCCCTGCGCGAGTGGGACTGGCGCTTCTGGGCCGAGCGCCTGCGCCGCGAACGCTTTGCGGTGGACGATGCCGAGATCAAGCCCTACTTCGAACTTGACCGGGTCGTGCAGGCAGCGTTCGCCTGCGCCGGGCGGCTGTTCGGGCTGCGGTTCGAGCGCCGCGACGACCTGCCTGTCTACCACCCCGATGTCGTCGCCTACGAGGTACGCGCGACCGATGGCACGGTGCGGGGGCTGTTCCTGCAGGACAACTACGCGCGGCCGGGCAAGCGCAGCGGCGCCTGGATGAACGCGCTGCGCTGGCAGGCGCGCAACACGGCCGATGGCCTGGCGCAGACGCCCATCATCTTGAACAACAACAACTTCGCGCGCGGCGAGGCGGGCGGCCCGACGCTGCTGTCGCTGGACGATGCCCGCACGCTGTTCCACGAGTTCGGCCATGGCCTGCACGGGCTGCTGTCCGACGTGCGCTTCCAGCGCCTGTCGGGCACCCAGGTGCTGCGCGACTTCGTCGAGCTGCCGTCGCAGCTGTTCGAGCACTGGATCGCCGAGCCGGCGGTGTTGCGCGAGCACGCCCGGCACTGGCAGAGCGGCGAGCCCATGCCGCAGGCGCTGATCGCCCGGCTGCAGCGCGCGCAGAGCCTCAACCAGGCCTACGAGACCGTGCGCTACACCGCCAGCGCCCTGCTCGATCTGGCGCTGCATGCACGCAACCTGTCCGAACCGCCGGCCGACGTCTGCGCCTGGGAGACCGACTTCCTGGCCCAGGCCGGGCTGCCCGCGGGCTGCGGCATCAACCACCGTCTGGTGCATTTTCAGCACCTGTTCTCGGGCAGCAGCTACGCCGCCGGCTACTACGTGTACCTGTGGGCCGAAGTGCTCGAGGCCGACGGCTGGGGTGCCTTCAGCGAAGGCGCCGGTCCCTTCGATGCCGAGGTCGCGGCGCGGCTGCTGCGCCACATCTATGCGGCGGGCAACGGGGTCGAGCCGAATGCGGCTTTCGCGGCTTTTCGCGGCCGGCCGCCCGTGCTGGAGCCGCTGCTCGCGCAGCGTGGCCTGATCGAAGACGCGCGCGGTGAGCCTGAACATCGGCCTTAAGCTCCGCGCTCCGCACCCACCCACCGCCCAACCACCATGTTCGACACCGCCATCGCCGGCAGCCTGCCCAAACCCGCCTGGCTCGCCGAGACCCGCAAGCTCTGGCCGCAGTGGCAGGCCGTGGGCGACGACCTGGCGCAGGCCAAGCTCGACGCCACGCTGCTGTGGATCAAGGCCCAGGAGGACGCGGGGCTATCCGTCATCGGTGACGGCGAGATGAGCCGCCAACACTTCGTGCACGGCTTCCTCGAGCAGGTGGACGGCATCGACCGCGTCCACAAGGTCGAGATGGGCATCCGCAACGACCGCTACAAGGCCATGGTGCCGCAGGTGGTGGCGCCGCTGGCCCTGCGTGGCCGCGTGCATGCCACCGAGGCGCGCTTCCTGCGCGCGCACACCACGCGACAGGTGAAGTTCACGCTGCCCGGGCCCATGACCATCTGCGACACCGTGGCCGACCGCTTCTACGGCGACCGCGTGAAGATGGCCTTTGCCTTTGCCGAGCTGCTCAACCAGGAGGCGCTGGCGCTGGAGGCCGACGGCGTGGACGTGATCCAGTTCGACGAGCCGGCCTTCAACGTCTACATGGACGAGGCCGCCGACTGGGGCGTGAAGGCACTGGAGCGCGCGGCGCAGGGCCTGGGCACCTGGAGCGCGGCCCAGCGGGGCCGCGCGTGCAAGACGGCGGTGCACATCTGCTACGGCTACGGCATCGAGGCCAACGTGCAGTGGAAGAAGACGCTGGGCCAGGAGTGGCGCCAGTACGAGCGCGTGTTCCCGGCGCTGGCGAAGAGCCGCATCGACCAGGTGAGCCTGGAGTGTTTCCACTCGCACGTCCCGCCCGACCTGATGGCGCTGCTGGCGGGCAAGGAGGTCATGGTGGGCGTGATCGACGTGGCCAGCGACGAGGTCGAGACGCCCCAGCAGGTGGCCGACACCATCGGCGCCGCGCTGCGCTTCGTGCCGGCCGGCAAACTGATCGCCTGCACCAACTGTGGTTTGGCGCCCATGAGCCGCGAGGTGGCCGAGGCCAAGCTGGCGGCCCTGGTGGCCGGTGCCCGGCTGGCCACCGAGCGGCTGGCGCGGGTTGCCGCCTGAGGCTGCGACATGGCGGTGCAGTGGCAGCGGCTGTGGCAGCCGCGCAACCCGATGTTCTGGATGATGGTCGGCTTCAACGCGCTGTCCTCGGTGTGCGGCTGGGCGCTGCGCGCGCTGCCGCTGAACATGGCCGGACTGCTGGTGGTGGGCCTGGTGGCGCTGCTGAACGTGGGCGCCGGGCTGCTGGCGGCCTGGGTGCTGCTGCGCACCGAGCCGCCGGCCCGCTGACGACGCCGCGGCAGAGCCGGCGTGCGGCCGGTCAGGGCGCGAGGTCGAACACCAGCACCTCGGCCGCTTTGCCGCCTTCGAGCACCAGCGCCAGCTCGCCGTCCAGGCGCAGCGCGTCGCCCGCCTGCAGCGCGTGGCCGTTGGCGCGCAGCGTGCCGCGCGCCACATGCACGCAGGCGATGCGCGAGGGGTCCAGCGCCAGCTCGCCCCGTTCGTCGCCGTCAAAGAGGCCTGCGTGGATGCGCGCGTCGGCGTGAATCGTCACGCTGCCTTCGGCGCCGTCGGGCGAGGCCACCAGCGCCAGGCGGCCCCGTTTGGCCGCGGACGTGAAGTGCTTCTGCTCGTAGCCGGGCGCGATGCCGCGCCGGCTGGGGATGATCCAGATCTGCAGGAAGTGCGTGGCGCCGTCGCTCTGGTGGTTGTACTCGCTGTGCATCACGCCCGTGCCGGCGCTCATGCGCTGCACGTCGCCGGGGCGTATGACGCCGTCTGCCTGGCCGCCGGCCGTGCCGTTGCCCATGCTGTCCTTGTGCGCCAGCGCGCCGTCGAGCACGTAGCTGACGATCTCCATGTCGCGGTGGCCGTGCGTGCCGAAGCCGGTGCCGGGGGCGATGCGGTCTTCGTTGATGACGCGCAGGTTGCCCACGCCCATGTGGGCGGGATCAAAGTAGTCGGCGAAGCTGAAGCTGCGAAAGCTCTTCAGCCAGCCGTGGTCGGCGTGGCCACGGTCGGCTGAGCGGCGCAGGGTGAGCATGTCGTGTCTCCGGGCGCGGGTTGTGCCACGGAAGCGCATGGTGCGTCTGGTGCAGCGCGCCGCGGGTGAGCCGGCTTCAAGGACTCGTTCAAATAAGATGAAGCCATGTCCGACAAGGCCCCTGGCGGCAGCTTCCGCCCGCAGCACCACCAGGCGCTCACGCCCGAGGCGCTGGCGATGGTGGACACCATCGCGCGCACCGGCAGCTTTGCCGCAGCGGCGCGTGAGCTCGGCAAGGTGCCCTCGGCCCTGACCTACAGCGTGCGCCAGCTGGAGGACAGCCTGGATGCACTGCTGTTCGACCGCAGCTCGCGCCAGGCGCAGCTCACCGACGCCGGCCGCGAGCTGCTGCACGAGGGCCGCCGGCTGCTGCAGGAGATGCAGGCCGTGGCCAGCCGCGTGCGACGCGTGACCGGCGGCTGGGAGACCGAGCTGTCGGTCAGCATCGAGGACATCCTGTCCCCCATGACGGTGTTCGAGCTCGTCGAGTCCGGCCGGCGGGTGCGCAAGGCCACCGTGCGCGCCAACCCGGTAGCGCGCATGCATGACGTCTGGCGCAGCGAGCGCAGCGCGCTGGGCCTGGGCCGCGCGCTTCAGTGGTGGCTCAAGCGGCTGGAATGCGCGGCCACGCGGCGCTCGCTGATCGAGCGCCACGTCTGGCGCGTGTAGGCCCGGTGTCGCGGTGAGTGGTCATCGCAGGCCCTACCGCGGCCGGTTCGCGCCCTCGCCGACCGGGCTGCTGCACGCCGGCTCGCTGGTGGCGGCGCTGGCGAGCTGGCTGGATGCGCGCGCGCACGACGGCGTCTGGCTCGTGCGCATCGAGGACGTCGACACGCCGCGCTGCGTGTCCGGTGCCGGCGAGGCCATCCTCGGCCAGCTCGCGGCCTGCGGCCTGCACCCCGACGAGCCGGTGCAATGGCAGCACATGCGCAGCGCAGCCTACGCGGCGGCGTTGCAGTCGCTGCGCGACGCGGGCCAAGCCTACGACTGCGGCTGCACACGGGCCGACATCGAGGCCGCATGGGCTGCTGCCGGCAGGCCGCACCAGCGCTTCGGCGAGCGCGTCTACCCCGGCACCTGCCGTGCCGGGCTGCAGGGCAAGCGGCCACGCGCCGTGCGGCTGCGCGTGGATGGCGTCGTCGGTTGGGCCGACCGGCGCCTGGGCCTGCAGAGCCAGAACCTGACTGCTGAAGTGGGTGACTTCGTGCTCAAGCGCGCCGACGGCCTGTGGGCCTATCAGCTGGCCGTGGTGGTGGACGACGCTGCACAGGGCATCACGGACGTCGTGCGCGGCGAGGATCTGGCCGACAACACGGCGCGCCAGATCGCGCTGCAGCGTGCGCTCGGCCTGCCGACGCCACGCTACCTTCACACGCCCCTGGTGCGGGCGGCCGACGGCCACAAGCTGAGCAAGCAGAACGGCGCCGCGCCGCTGGCGACGGGCGACCCGATGGCCGAGCTCGCTGCCGCGGCGGCCGTACTCGGGCTGCGCGTGCCGGCCGCGGGCAGCGTGCCCGACTGGCTGGCTGCGGCCGTGGCGGCCTGGGCTGGCATCATCGCGAACCCTGACCACTGCCTCCTGGAAGGAACCCGATGAGCCTGCAGATCGAAGACACCGTCGTTGGCGCCGGTGCCGAAGCCCGCGCCGGCCAGCGCGTGCGCGTGCACTACACCGGCTGGCTGCACGACCCGGCGGCCGACAACGCGCGAGGCCGCAAGTTCGACAGCAGCAAGGACCGCGGCCAGCCGTTCAGCTTCGGGCTCGGCCAGGGCGAGGTGATCCGCGGCTGGGACGAAGGCGTGCAGGGCATGAAGGTCGGCGGCACGCGCGTGCTCACCATTCCGCCCGAGATGGGCTATGGCGCGCGCGGTGCCGGCGGGGTGATCCCGCCGAACGCCACGCTCGTGTTCGAGGTCGACCTCTTGGCCGTCTGACGACGGCCCCGGGGCTCAGCGCCCCGGCTTGGCCGCGCCGCCGCGGGCGAACGGCTTGCCGTAACCCGGCTTGGGCCCGTTGCCGAAGCGCTTGGGCCCGGGCTTGCCGCCGAAGCCGCCCGGCTTGGCACCGAAGCCTGGCTTGGCACGCGGTGCGGGCTCGGGCGTGCGCGGCTCCAGGCCACTGATCGTGGCCGCCGGGATGCGCTGTGTGGTGAAGCGCTGGATGCGCTGCACCATGCCGAAGTCGCGGCGCTCGGCCAGCGTCACCGCCAGCCCCGTGCGGCCGGCGCGGCCGGTGCGGCCGATGCGGTGGACGTAGTCCTCCTCCTTCATCGGCAGGCCGTAGTTGATGACGTGGCTGATGGTCTTGACGTCGATGCCGCGCGCGGCCACGTCGGTGGCCACGAGCACGCGCAGACGGCGGCTGCGCAGGCCGTCGAGCACACGGTTGCGGCGGCCCTGCGGCATGCCGCCGTGCAGCGCATCGACGGCGTGGCCCATGTCGGCCAGGCGCAGGGCCAGCACCTCGGCGTCGCGCTGCGTGCTCGTGAACACCAGCGCCTGGTCGACCTCGCGCGTGGTCAGGATGTGGTCGAGCAGGGCGTTCTTGTGGCGCAAGTCGTCGGCCCAGTGCAGGCGCTGTTCGATGTCGGCGTGCGTCTCGGTGTGCGAGGCCACCTCGATGCGGCGGGGCTCGCGCAGCAGCTCCTCGGCCAGGCGGCCGGCCGGGCCCGAGAAAGTGGCGCTGAACATCACCGTCTGCTTGTGCTGCGGCAGCGCCTGGGCGATGGCGTGGATGTCGTCGATGAAGCCCATGTCGAGCATGCGATCGGCCTCGTCGAGCACGAACATCCCGACGCGGCCCAGCGGGAGCTTGCCGGCGCCGAGGTGGTCGAGCAGGCGGCCAGGCGTGGCGATGAGGATGTCGAGCGGGCCCGACAGCGCGCGCAGCTGTGCGCCGTAAGGCACGCCGCCCACGACGGTGGCCACGCGCAGGCCGGGGATGAAGCGGCCATAGTCGCTGGCGGCCTTGGCCACCTGGAGTGCCAGCTCGCGCGTGGGCGCCAGCACCAACACGCTGGGGCCTTGCGGCACGACGCGCGGGCCGCGCGGCCCGCCCTCGGTGCGCGGCATCGGCGCCGGGCGCGGCTCGCTCCCGCGCAGCGCCAGCACGCGCATCAGGGCCGGCAGCATGAAGCTGGCGGTCTTGCCGCTGCCGGTGCGGCTGGACACCATCAGATCGGTGCCGGCGAGTGCAGCGGGGATGGCCTCGCCCTGGACGGACGTGGGCTCGGTGTAGCCCGCGACCGACAAGGCGCGGACCAGGGGCTCGGCGAGCCCCAGGGTATCGAAGGACATGGAATGACCCGGGTTCAGGGGCAGGCTAGGGTGCCCGCAGACGGCATCGCCGCCAGCCCAGAGTCGCAAAGAGGAGAGGAGGGCCGAAGGAGATGAGCGAATGCCCTGGCGTCCAGGGCAGCCCACGAGTGTAGGCGATTTCGGGTTTTTCCGGAGGCTGCGCTCAACGGGCGCGCACCACCCGGTCCTGCAGCGCCTGCCACACGGGCGTCAGCGAGCCCGGCAGGTCGGGCAATTCGCCGGGCACGACGCGGCTCTCGGTGGGCGAGTGGAAGTCGCTGCCGCGCGAGGCCAGCAGGCCGAACTCGCGCGCGGTGTCGGCGTACTTCACCACGTCGGCCACGCCGTGGCTGCCGGTGACGACCTCGATGCCGCGGCCGCCGTGCTCGAGGAACTCGGTGATGAGTGCGTACTCGGCGGTGGGCGAGAAGCGGTAGCGCGCCGGGTGCGCGATCACGGCCAGACCGCCCGCGCCCGTGATCCAGCGCACCGCGTCGCCCAGCCGCGCCCACTGGGTGGGCACGTAGCCCGGCAGGCCTTCTTTCAGGTAGCGGGTGAACACAGCATGCGTGTGCGGGCACACGCCGGCCTCGACCAGGAAGCGCGCGAAGTGCGTGCGCGTGATGAGATCCGGGTTGCCGGCGAGTCGCAGCGCGCCCTCGTAGGCGCCCGTGATGCCGACGCGCGCCAGGCCTTCGCCCATCGCGCGCGCGCGCTGCGTGCGGCCGGCGCGCGTGGCGGCCAGGCCCTGCACCAGCATGTCGTCGGTCTCGTCGAAACCCAGGCCGACGATGTGCACGGTCTCGCCCGCGAAACTGACCGAGATCTCGCAGCCCGTGAGGTGGTCCATCCCTGCTGCGAGCGCGGCGGCGCGGGCGCGTGTCTGCCCGGCGACCTCGTCGTGGTCGGTCAGCGCCCACAGTTCCACGCCGTGTTCGGCGGCCAGCGCCGCCACGGCCTCGGGCGCGAGCGTGCCGTCGCTCACGGTGCTGTGGCTGTGCAGATCGGCGTTGGTGAGGTGGTGCGCCATGGCCGAGCGGCCGCGTCAGCGTTCCAGGCGCAGTGTGCGGCCGCAGCGCGCCGCCAGGCTCTCATCGTGCGTGACGACGACAAAGGCCGTGCCGTCGCGGGCGGCCAGGTCCAGCATCAGGCCGAAGACGCTGGCCGCGGTGGCGCGGTCAAGGTTGCCCGTGGGCTCGTCGGCCAGCACGCAGGCCGGGCGCGTGACCAGCGCGCGCGCGATGGCCACGCGCTGGCGCTCGCCACCCGACAGCTCGGCCGGGTGGTGGGCCACGCGGGCGCCCAGCCCCACGTTGCCGAGCATTTCGCGCGCGGCGGCTCGCGTTGCGGCCACGCTGTCGCGGCGAATGCGCAGCGGCATCGCCACGTTGTCCAGCGCCGTGAACTCCGGCAGCAGGTGGTGGAACTGGTAGACGAAGCCCAGGTGCCGGTTGCGCCACGCGCCCTGCGCGGCCGGGCTCATGCGGGCGAAGTCGCGCCCCATCAGCTCCACGCGGCCGCTGGTGGGGGCATCCAGGCCGCCCAGCAGGTGCAGCAGCGTGCTCTTGCCCGAGCCGCTGGCGCCGACGATGGCCAGCGTTTCGCCGCGTTCCACGCGCAGGCTCAGGCCGCGCAGCACCGTCACGTCGATGGCGCCGTCGCCGCGGCCCTCGCGGAAGCGTTTGTGCAACTCGGTGGCCAGCAGCACGGGCCCGGCCGCGGGCTCACTCATAGCGCAGGGCTTCCGCCGGGTTGATGCGGCTGGCGCGCCAGCTCGGGTAGATCGTTGCCACGAAGGCCAGCGCCAGCGAGGTGACGAGCACCGGCACGATGTCGGCGGCCATGGGCTCGCTGGGCATGCGGCTGATCACGTAGATGCTGCCCGGCAGGAAGGCCACGCCCAGCGCCCGCTCGATGGCCGGCACGATGACGTCGACGTTGTAGGCCACGAGCAGGCCCAGCCCGCAGCCGGCCAGCGTGCCGATGATGCCGGCCGTGGCGCCTTGCACCATGAAGATGCCCATGATCGAGCGCGGGCTCGCGCCCAGCGTGCGCAGGATGGCAATGTCGGCGCGCTTGTCCGTCACCGTCATCACCAGCGTGCTGACGAGGTTGAAGGCAGCCACCGCGACGATCAGCGTCAGGATGATGCCCATCATCCGCTTCTCGATCTGCACGGCGTCGTACCAGTTGCGGTTGATGCGCGTCCAGTCGCGCACGAACACATCGCCGCCCAGCTGCGCCTGCAGCTCGGGGCCGGCCACGCGTGCGTCCATCACGTTGGCCAGGCGCAATTGCACGCCCATGGGTCCCTCGACGCGGAACAGGCGTGCCGCGTCGTCGACGTGGATCAGCGCCAGCGCGCTGTCGTACTCGTAGTGGCCGGCCGAGAAGGTGCCCGCCAGCGTGAACTGCCGCAGCCGCGGCACCACGCCGGCCGGCGTCGTCTGGCCGCCCGGGGCGACGACCGTGATCTTGTCGCCGATGCCGGCACCCAGCAGCCGTGCCAGCTCGACGCCGACGACGATGTTCCATGCGCCGGGTTTGAGCTGCGCCATCAGCGCCGCGCTGCCACGGGCCAGCTCGGTGACCTTCGCTTCCTCGGCGGGGTCGATGCCGCGCACGACGGCACCGCGCAGCTCGTCGCCGCGGCCGAGCAGGGCCTGCGCCACGACGAAGGGCGCCGCGCCCACCACGCGCGGGTCCTGCGCCGCCGCGGCGGCGGTGGCCTTCCAGTCGGGCAGGGCGCCGCCGGTGGCGTCCATCACCTCCACGTGCGCCACCACGCTGAGCATGCGGTCGCGCACCTCCTTCTGGAAGCCGTTCATCACGCTGAGGACGATGATCAGCGCCGCCACGCCCAGGGCGATGCCGAGCACGGAGATGGCGCTGATGAAGGAGATGAAGCCGTTGCGGCGGCCGCCTCGGCCGGCGCGGGTGTAGCGCCATCCGATCTGCCACTCGAACGGGGCATTGAAGGGCCCGCTCATGCGGTTGACATGCTACCCGAGGGGGTGCACGGCTCCCGGCCTGTGCGTCGCGAGGCCAGCCGGCTCGCCCGGGATAATCCGCCGCCGATGCACCTGATCGTTCCCTTCGCCGCCCCCTGGCCCGATGCCGGCCGCGCTGCCGCACGCAGCCTGCCGAGGCCGGTGCTGGCGGCGCTGCGCGAGCGGCTGCCCGAGGCCGGCCGCGACGAGGGCGACGAGTGGTCGCTGTCGCCGCCGCACGAGCGCGCCTTCGCGCGCGCCGCCGGTTGGGTGGGTGCCGACGGCGCGCTGCCCTGGGCCGCGCACGAGGCCGCGCGCTGCGGCATCGACACCGGCGAGCTCGCCTGGGCCCAGCTCACGCCCGTGCACTGGCACCTGGGCACCGAGCAGGTCAGCCTGGTGGACCCGGCCGCGCTGGCGCTGGACGATGCCGGCTCGCGCGCGCTGTGCGAGGCTGTGCGCCCCCTGTTTGCCGACGAGGGCTGGCTGCTGGCCTGGGGACGGGCCGACGCCTGGTTCGCGGCGCACGAGAGCCTGGCCGATCTGCCCACGGCGAGCCTGGACCGCGTGATCGGCCGCAACGTCGACGCCTGGCTGGGCGGCGACATCGCCGCGCGCCGCCTGCGCCGGCTGCAGGCCGAGCTGCAGATGCTGCTGCACGCGCACCCCTTGAACGCCGAGCGCCAGCAGCGCGGCCTGCTGCCCGTGAACAGCGTGTGGGTCAGCGGCTGCGGCCGCCGCCAGCCCGTGGCCGAGGCCGACGGGTTGGTGCTGCACGAGGGCCTGCGCGCCCCGGCGCTGGCCGGCGACTGGGCCGCCTGGTGCAAGGCCTGGGACGTGCTCGAGGCCGGGGCCCTGGGCCAACTGCTGGCGCGCGTGCAGCGCGGGCTGCCGGCGCAGCTGACGTTGTGCGGCGAGCGCGGCAGCCTCACCCTGGGCGGCATGCCCGCCACCGGCTGGCAGCGCTGGTGGCAGCGCTGGGGCCGCACCCCCAGGGCCGACTGGCTGGAGGCCTTGTGAACAGCCCCGTGCTGCAGCCCCGCCCGGCGCCGCCGCGCCTGGCCTTCGCGCTGGAGCAGCAGGGCGTGCACCCGCTGCTGGCGCGCCTGCTGGCGGCGCGCGGCGTGGGCTCGGCCGAGGAGCTCGACACCAGCCCGGCCCGGCTGCTGCCGCCGCCCACCATGAAGGGTGCGCCCGAGGCCGGCCGCCTGCTGGCCGACGCCATCGCCGCCGGCCGCCGCATCTGCATCGTGGCCGACTACGACTGCGACGGTGCCACGGCCTGCGCCGTGGCGCTGCGCGGCCTGCGCCTGCTGGGCGCGGCATCGGTGAACTACGTCGTGCCCGACCGTGCCGTGCACGGCTACGGGCTCACCCCGGCGATCGTGGAGCTGGCGCGGCCTCTGCGGCCCGACCTGCTGGTCACCGTCGACAACGGCATCGCCAGCCTGGAGGGCGTGGCGCACGCCAAGGCGCTGGGCATGGCCGTGCTCGTCACCGACCACCACCTGCCGCGCGTGGACGACGGGGCCGTGGTGCTGCCGGCGGCCGACGTGATCGTCAACCCCAACCAGCCGGGTTGCGGCTTCGCCAGCAAGGCCATCGCCGGGGTGGGCGTGATGTTCTACGTGCTGCTGGCCACCCGGGCCGAGCAGCGCGCCCGCGGCCTGTACGCGGCCGGCGCCGAGCCGCGGCTCGATGCGCTGCTGGACCTGGTGGCCCTGGGCACGGTGGCCGACGTGGTGAAGCTCGATGCCAACAACCGGCGGCTCGTGGCGCTGGGGCTCAAGCGCATCCGCTCGGGGCGCCTGCAGCCGGGCCTGGCGGCGCTGTTCCGCGTGGCCGGGCGCGAGCCGGCGCGCGCTGCGGGCTTCGATTTCGGCTTTGCCCTGGGGCCGCGCATCAACGCCGCCGGCCGGCTGGCCGACATGACGCTGGGCATCGAGTGCCTGCTCACCGACGATGCCGCGCGGGCAGTTCAGCTCGCGCAACAGCTCGACGCCATCAACCGTGAGCGCCGCGAAGTGGAGGGTGGGATGCGCGAGCGCGCCGAAGAGGCGCTGGCGCTGCTGGCCGACGCCGCGCCGCTGCCGCCGCCGGCACTGGCGCTCTTCGACGAAGGCTTCCATGAGGGCGTGGTGGGCATCGTGGCCGGGCGTGTGAAGGAACGGCTGCACCGGCCGACCTTCGTGTTCGCGCGCGGGGCCGACGGGCGGCTCAAGGGCTCGGGGCGCTCGATCCCGGGCTTTCACCTGCGCGACGCGCTGGATCTGGTGGCCAAGCGCGATCCTGCCCTTCTGGCGCGTTTTGGCGGCCACGCCATGGCGGCTGGATGCACGTTGGCCGACGTCGACGCCGGGGCGGTGGCTCGCTTTGCCGAGCTGCTGGAAGCCGTGGCCCACGAATGGCTCGATGACGCCACGCTGACGCGCACGCTGCGCACCGACGGCCCGCTCGATCTGCAGTGGTTCAACGCCGAGACCGTGGCGCTGCTGGACGAGCAGGTGTGGGGTCAGGGCTTCGAGGCACCGGTGTTCTGCGACG
>JAUMBF010000091.1:0-5152 GCA_032115875.1 Rubrivivax sp. | reverse complement strand
ACCCCCCGAGGGGGCTCGACGCGGACCGGGGGACCCGGATCCGCGTCGGGTTGACGGCCCCCAGGCTGCGGGCGCTGTGCGCCCTCGCCACCCCCCGAGGGGGCTCGGCGCGGGCTGGGGTAGCCGGATCTGCGTCGGGCGTCAGGCGTCGGCCAGTGTCACGATCACCGGCGCGTGGTCGCTGGGCCGTTCGTTCTTGCGCGGCGTCTTGTCGATGGCGCAGGCCGAGACCGCGGGCTTCAGCGCCTCCGACACCAGGATGTGGTCGATGCGAAGCCCCTGGTTCTTGCGGAAGGCCAGCATGCGGTAGTCCCACCACGAGTACAGCTTGGGCGCTTGCTCGAAGAGCCGGAAGGCGTCGTGCAACCCCAGTCCGAGCAGGCGCTGGAACTGCGCGCGCTCCTCGGCCGTGAGGTGGATGGTGCCGGCCAGGCCCACAGGATCCCAGGCGTCGCGGTCCTCGGGGGCGATGTTGAAGTCGCCCATCAGCACCAGGCGCGGGTGGGCCGCCAGCTCGGCCTGCACGAAGCCGTGCAGCGCGTCGAGCCAGGCCATCTTGTAGGCGAATTTGTCGCTGTCGGGCGCCTGACCGTTGGGGAAGTAGCCGCCGATGACGCGCACGGTGGCATCGCCCGAGCCCACGGTGCCGGTGATCACGCGCGCCTGCTCGTCGGCGAAGCCGGGGATGTTGCGCACCACGTCCGTGGCCGCGGCGCCGCGGCTGAGCAGGGCCACGCCGTTGTAGGTCTTCTGGCCGTGGAAGGCCACGGTGTAGCCGGCGGCCTCGATCTCCCCGGCCGGGAACTTGTCGTCGCTGAGCTTGGTTTCCTGCAGCACCAGCGCGTCCACGGGGTTGGCCGCGAGCCACGCCAGTAGCTGCGGCAGGCGCACGGCCAGGGAGTTGACGTTCCAGGTGGCGAGTTTCATCGGCGGCGGTAGGTGACGAAGGCGAACGCGGGCTCGCCCGGCGGGTCGAACACCGGCGCCTGGCGTTGTACCGCGTGCCACTGCGCCGGGTCGATGGCGGGGAAGTGCACGTCGCCGTCGAGCGCGGCCTGTACCTCGGTGAGCACGAGTTCATCGGCCTTGGGCAAGGCCTGCGCGTACAGCTCGCCGCCGCCGATCACGAAGACCCGCGGCACACCAGCTGCCAGCGCCAGCGCGGCATCCAGGCTGGCGGCTGTCTCGGCGCCCTCGGCGGTGTACGTGGCCTGCCGCGTGACGACGAGGTTGCGCCGCCCCGGCAGCGGGCGGAATCGCGCCGGCAGCGACTCCCAGGTCTTGCGGCCCATGATCACCGGCGCGCCCATCGTGGTGTCGCGGAAGTGCTTCACGTCGGCCGGGTGGCGGAACACGAGGCCGTTGTCGCGACCGATCACGCCGTTGGCGGCGACCGCAGCGATCAGGACGATCTCGGGCACAGGTTCAGACCCGCTCCAGCACCACCGCGATGCCCTGGCCCACACCGATGCACATGGTGCATACGGCGTAGCGGCCGCCGGCGGCGTGCAGCTGGTTCACCGCCGTGGCCACCAGGCGCGCGCCGCTGGCGCCCAGCGGGTGGCCCAGCGCGATGGCGCCGCCGTTGGGGTTGACGCGCGCGTCGCCGTCCGCCAGGCCCAGGCCGCGCGTGACGGCCAGGCCCTGCGCCGCGAAGGCCTCGTTCAGCTCGATGACGTCGATCTGCCCGATGCTCAGGCCGGCCATCGCCAGCACCTTCTGCGTGGCCGGCAGCGGGCCGATGCCCATGATGCGCGGCGCCACGCCCACGGTGGCCATGGCCACCACGCGGGCGCGTGGCACGAGGCCGAAGCGGCGTGCCGCGGTCTCGCTGGCCAGCAGCACGGCGGCGGCGCCATCGTTCACGCCGCTGGCGTTGCCGGCCGTCACCGTGCCGTCGGGGCGCACCACGCCCTTCAGCTTGGCCAGGGCCTCGAGGCTGGTCTCGCGCGGGTGCTCGTCGCGCGCCACGACCACGGCGTCGCCTTTCTTCTGCGGAATCGTCACCGGGCAGATCTCGGCGTTGAAGAAGCCGCGCTGCTGCGCCGCCACGGCCTTGGTCTGGCTGGCGAGCGCGAAGCGGTCCTGCGCCGCGCGCTCGATGCCGAACTGCGCCGCCACGTTCTCGGCCGTCTCGGGCATGGAGTCCACGCCGTGCGCGGCCTTCATGGCCGGGTTGACGAAGCGCCAGCCGATGGTGGTGTCGTACACCGCGTTATCCCGTGAGAAGGCGCTGGTGGCCTTGGGGCTAACGAAGGGCGCGCGGCTCATGCTCTCCACGCCGCCGGCCAGCACCAGCTGGGCTTCGCCGGCGCGGATGGCGCGCGCAGCCGTGCCCACGGCATCGAGCCCGCTGCCGCACAGGCGGTTGATGGTGGCGCCGGGCACGCTCACGGGCAGGCCGGCCAAGAGGGCCGCCATGCGGGCGACGTTGCGGTTGTCCTCGCCCGCCTGGTTGGCGCAGCCGAAGAGGACCTCGTCGATCGCCGAGGGGTCCAGCTCGGGGTGGCGGGCCAGCAGGGCGCGCAAGGGCACGGCGGCCAGGTCGTCAGTGCGCACGCCGCTCAGCGCGCCGCCATAACGGCCGAACGGCGTGCGCTGCGCGTCGCAGACGAAGGCGTGGCTCATGGGTTGTCCTTCAGGTCGAACAGGCTCGTGGCCTCGAGGTCCAGCACCTCGGTACCGCGCTGGTTGAACAGTTGCCAGCGCCAGCGCAGGATGCCCAGGCCGGCTTGACTGCGCGAGCGGCGCGTCTCCAGCACCGTCGCCTTGAGGCGCAGTTCGTCGCCCGGGCGCACGGGGTGCAGCCAGCGCAGCGAGCCCAGGCCCGGCGACGCAAACGACTCGCTGCCCACGAGTGCCGTGTCCACCGCCATGCGCATGGCCAGCCCGCAGGTCTGCCAGCCGCTGGCGATGAGTCCGCCGTGGCGCCCGGCGTTGGCGCGCTCGACGTCGACGTGGAACCACTGCGGGTCGTACTGCCGCGCGAAGGCCACGATCTCGTCGGCGCTGATGCCCACGGGCCCGGCCTCGATGACCTGACCCTCGAAGAATTCGGCGAACTTCATGGCCTGCGATTGTGCGGCGCTGCCGCGGTGCCTTGGGCCCGCGCGCGGCGCTGCAGCCACGGGCTCACGCGGTAGCGTTCGCCGCGGTAGCAGCTGTCCAGCGCGTGCAGCAGCACCACCACCTCGGCGGCGCTCCAGCGCGCGAGCCACTCGAAGGGTCCGGCGGGGTAGTTCACGCCCAGCTTCATCGCGGCATCGGCCCCGGCTTCGCTGCACACGCCCTGCAAGACGGCGTCGGCGGCCTCGTTCACGAGCATGGCCACCGTGCGGGCCACGACCAGGCCGGGCGTGTCGGCCACCGCCTGGGGCTGCCAGCCCAGGGCCTGCAGCCAGCCTGGGGCACGGGCCTGCCAGGCCGCGCTGGCGCCGGGGGCCACGGCGTAGGCCAGCGGGCCAGGCTCGGCGTGCAGCGGGCGGTCGAACACGGCCACGTCGGCGACGCCGCTCTCGGCCACCCGTTCTTTGGCCGCCCGCTCTTCGGCTGCCCATTCGGCGGCGGTGAGGCCGCTGGTGAGCACGAGATGAGCGCCGTCGATCTCCAGTCCCGTCCACGCGCTGGAGGGCCGCCGCGCAGGGCCGAAGCCCTGTGCGGCGAGGGCGGCCGCGGCACGGTCGGCCAGCAGCTCGGCAATCGCGCCGGCCCCGTGCACCGTGACCTCGCGCGCTGTCGCCACGGCTTGCGCCGCCAGCATGGTGTCGGGCGCGGGCAGGGCGGGTGCGCCGGCCGGGTAGGCGTAGAAGCCGCGCCCGCTCTTGCGGCCCAGCAGGCCGCCGGCCACCATCTCGGCCTGCACGAGGCTGGGTACGAAGCGCTTGTCGAAGAAGTTGGCCTCGTACACGGACTTCGTGACCGCGAAGTTGGTGTCGTGGCCGATGAGGTCCATCAGCTCGCAGGGCCCCATGCGGAAGCCGGCGCCGCGCAGGCACGCGTCGAGCACCTCGGGCGTGGTTGCCTGCTCCAGCAGCAGCGACAGTGCCTCGGCGTAGAACGGCCGCGCGATGCGGTTGACGATGAAGCCCGGCGTGCTCTTCGCGTGCACCGGCACCTTGCCCCAGGCTTGGCCGAGCTCGAAGATGGCGTCGGCCACAGCGGGCTCGGTCTGCAGGCCCGACACCACCTCCACCAGCAACATCCGCGGCACGGGGTTGAAGAAGTGCATGCCGACGAGACGGCCGGGGTGCCTCAAGCCATTGGCGATGGCGGTGACGCTGATGGAAGAGGTGTTGGTGGCCAGGATGGCCTCGGCCGGCAGCAGCGCCTCGAGCTCGCGGAAGAGGGCGCGCTTGGCGGCGAGGTCTTCGACGATGGCCTCGATGGCGATGTGCGCGCCCTCGGCGTGCCGGAGCAGCTCGATGGGGGCTATGCGCTCCAGCGTGGTGGCGGCCGACTCGGCCGTGAGCTTGCCTTTGGCGACGAGGCCGTTGAGCGTGGTCTCGAGCTTGGCCTTGGCGTCGGCTGCGGCGCCGGGGCGGGCGTCGTGCAGCTTCACGGGATGCCCGGCCTGGGCGGCGACCTGGGCGATGCCGGCGCCCATGATGCCGGCGCCGATGATGACGATGGGGAGGCTGGATGCGCTCATGGTGCGTCTGGATGCCGGAGGTCGTAAGCCAGGGCGGGAACCTTCATGACGAGGGAATCCATGCCGCCGGCCTCTTGCCCAGGAAAGCAGCAAACCCTTCCCGTGCCTCGTCGCTACCCCGCACCCGCGCGATGGTCTGCGCGGTCAGCTCCACCACCGCGTCCGTCACCGGCCCCGCGTGCAGCTGCGCGAACAGCGCCTTGATCTCGCGCTGCGCGTTCGGCCCACCGGCCAGCAGCGACACCACGACCTCGTCCACCGCCGCATCCAGGGCGTCCGATGCCACCACGCGCGTCACCAGGCCCATCGACAGGGCCTCGGCCGCGCCGATGCGCTCGGTGGTGAGTGCCAGCCGCCGCGCCTGCCGCTGGCCCACCGCGTTGGTGACGTAGGGCCCGATGACGCTCGGCAGGATGCCGAACTTTGCCTCGCTCACCGAGAAGCTGGCGTTGTCGGCCGCGATGGCGATGTCGCAGACGCAAGTGAGGCCCACGCCACCGCCCA
>JAUMBF010000090.1:0-16158 GCA_032115875.1 Rubrivivax sp. | reverse complement strand
AGCGGTTGTCGAGTGTGAAGCCGCGCACCGCCACCTGGCCCCAGTAGCCCGGGGCGTTGTAGGCGTCCGTGATGCCGGCGTCGAGCCGCGTGATGTCGGCCAGGCTGGCGATGCCGGCGTCCTGCAGCTGCATGGCGCTGATGACGGTTCCCGAGAACGGCGATCGCGTCAGCGGCGCGTCGCCGAAGCCGGCAATGCCGGCGCTGTTGGCAGCCGAGTTGCCGGTGACCGTGACAGTCTGCGGGGCTTGTGCCGCGGCGGCAGCCGTGGCCATTGCCGCGGCAGCAGCCAGGGACAGGGCCTTGAAGGGTAGGCGAGAGGTGTGGTGCTTGCTCATCGTGTGTGCCCGCGCCGAGCAGGTGGGCAAACACGGGTGGCTCACGCGAGCGCGAGCCGTTCGAGCCTGCTTCCCTGCGCGAGGATTACCTCAGTCAGGTTCAAAGGGACTTTCTCAGTCGGCCCTGGCCGGTTGCCCGGCCGGGGCCAACACCCCCAGCGATAGGCTGCATGCGCTGCAGCCAGGCGGAAGTCTATGTCAGGCGCAGCGGATGCGGCCGCATCCTCAATCGAAAACGGGTGTCTCGACGCCCAACACCTTGTGCAGCTTCGGGCTCGTGGTCGTGTACTGCAGCAGCACACGCTTCTCGGGGAAGATGATCGGGCTGGCGCCAAAGGCGGCCAGCGCGGCCTCGTGGAAGCCCGACAGGATGAGCTTCTTCTTGCCCGGGTAGGTGTTGATGTCGCCCACGGCAAAGATGCCCGGCGTGCTCGTCTCGAACTTCTCGGTGTCGACCGCGATCTGCTTGCGGTCGAGATCCAGGCCCCATTCGGCGATGGGCCCGAGCTTCGGGCTCAGGCCGAAGAACACGAGCAGCATGTCCAGCGGCATCGTGCGCGTCACGCCGTCGCCGCCCGTCACCTTGATCTGCGTGAGCCGGCCGTTGACCTCTTCATGGCCGGTGACCTGACCAACCACGAACTGCATCTCGTAGGCCTCGCACAGCTCGCGCATCTTGGCCACGCTGGCCGGCGCGGCGCGGAAGCCGTCGCGGCGGTGGATGAGGATGACGCTCTCGGCCTTGTTCGGGCCCTCCTGGACGAAGTTCAGCGCCCAGTCGAGGGCCGAGTCGCCGCCACCGACGATGACGAGGTTCTTGCCCGCGAACTGCGCCGGGTTGCGCACGCGGTAGTGCAGCTGCGTGCCGTCGAACTTGTCCAGGCCCTCGACCTTGAGCGTGCGCGGCTGGAAGCTGCCCACACCACCGGCGATGAACACCGTCTTGGTGAGGAACTGCGTGCCCTTGCTCGTCTCGACGAAGAAGCGGCCGTCCGGCTGCTTGTGCACCTGCGTGACCTCTTGCCCCAGGTGGAAGGTGGCACCGAAGGGCTCGATCTGCTTGAGCAGGTTGTCGGTGAGCTCCTTGCCGGTGCACACGGGCACGGCCGGGATGTCGTAGATGGGCTTGTCGGGGTAGAGCTCGATGCACTGGCCGCCGGGGTAGGCCAGGCTGTCGATGATGTGGGCCTTGATCTCGAGCAGGCCGAGCTCGAAGACCTGGAACAGGCCTACCGGGCCGGCGCCGACGATGACGGCGTCGGTCTGGATGGGTTCGGGTGTCATGCAGCGGGGTCAGCGGGCGAGTTGGTCGAGCTTGCCGGTGCGGTCCTTCCACTCGTCGGCGTCTGGCAGCGGGGCCTTGCGCTTGGTGATGCTCGGCCACTTGCGAGACAGGTCGGCGTTGATCTTGATGAAGGCCAGCTGCTCGGTGGGCACGTCTTCCTCAGGCAGGATGGCGTTCACCGGGCACTCGGGGATGCACACCGCGCAGTCGATGCACTCGTCGGGGTCGATGACGAGCATGTTGGGCCCTTCGCGGAAGCAGTCCACGGGGCAGACATCGACGCAGTCGGTGTACTTGCAGCGGATGCACGATTCGAGGACGACGTGGGTCATGGGGCAGCTCGTTGTTGCACGGGTGCCGCGCAGGCCCGGCGCGGGGCTTGTGGGCGCGACGAAGGTGCCGGGATTCTAGGCCGCCAGGGGCGCGGCCCCGGCTTGCCATGCTTCACCGTCGGCACCGTGCCGACGCGCCCGCGCCACGGCAGGGGCGCCGCCGCGCATCGCCACGGCAGGGGCGCCGCCGCGCATCGCCACGGCCGTGGCCCCCACACCCACCGTCACCACGGCCGGGCGGCCGGCGTGCAGCAACGAGGCGGCGGCCAAGGCGTCGAGCCGGTGCTCGCTGGCCAAGGCGTCGGCACTGCCGGCGCGCGACACCACCTGCACCGGCGTGCCCGCCGCCCAGCCGACGGCCTGGAGCCGCTGCGCCAGCGCGGCGAGCTGGCGGCCGGCCATGTAGAACACCTCGGTGTCGGCGTGCGCCGAGCCGGCGGACAGGCCAGAGTCGGCGGTCACGGCGGTGCGGAGGCTGACGCTGCGGCCGCGCCCCCGGCGTGTGAGCGGGCGCTGGGTGTGGGCCGCCGCAGCCAGCGCGGCGGTGACACCCGGCACCACCTCGCAGGCGATGCCGGCGGCGGCCAAGGCCTGCAGCTCTTCTTCGAGCCGACCGAAGACGCTGGGATCGCCGCCCTTGAGCCGCACGATGACGCGGTGGCGCCGTGCCAGCCGCACCAGCAGCGCGTCGATGGTGGCCTGGCCGGTGGCGCAGGCGTAGCCGCGCTTGCCGACATCGATCCAATGCGCCTGCGGCGCGTGCGCGCGCAGTGCGGGGTCGGTGAGGGCGTCGAACAGCACCACGTCGGCCTCGGCCAGGCGCGTGGCGCCGCGCAGCGTGATGAGGTCGGCTGCGCCGGGTCCCGCGCCGACGAAGACGACGCGGCCAAGCCCCTGCGAGGTCATGCCGCCTCTGTGAAGGCTTCGCGCACCAGCAGCGCGCCGCTGGTGCGGTGGCTGGCGGGGTCCACGACGATCAGCGCCCCGCCCACGCGGCTGTCGGCATAAGGCAGCAGCGGCAGCGGCTGCTGCAGTTCGAAGTCGACCTCGCCCATGTCGTTGACGGCCAGGGTCTCGGCCGGCTGCGCCGCCAGCGTGTCGATGTCGACGCGGTGCTGCACCGCACTCAACCGCGCCTGCACCCAGCGGTGGCCGTGGCGCAGCAGGTACTTGCGGCCGGGCTGTGCCGGCTCGGTGTCGAGCCAGGCCAGGGTCGCGCGCAGGCGGCGGGCCGCAGGCACGCTGCCGGGCGCGAGCAGCCAGTCGCCGCGCGACACGTCGAGCATGCGGTCCAGCACCACGCCGGCCGAGCGACCCGCCACCACGTCCGCGAGCTCCCCGTCCAGTCCCAGCAGGCCCCGCACCTGAGCCCGCTCGCCGCCGGGGAACACCTGCACGGTGTCGCCCACGGCCAGCACACCGCGCGCCACGCGGCCCCACAGCACGCGCGGCTGCTCCCCGATCCCGCCACCCACGGCGTCGCCCTGGCGCGCCACATGCTGCACCGGCAGCGCCAGCGGCGCCTGCTGCGGCTCGTGCGCGCTGGGCAGGCCTTCGAGCAACTCCAGCAGCGCCGGCCCGTCGTACCAGGCCGTGGCTGTGCGCTGCGCCACGTTGTCGCCACGCAGGGCAGACACCGGCACGATGCCGGCCAGCGGCAGCCCTGCGGCCTGGGCGAACTCGCGCAGCGCCGCGGCCACGCGCCCGAAGGCGCGGCCAGCGTCGGCCAAGGCGTCGATCTTGTTGACGGCGAACACCACGTGCGGCACGCGCAGCAGCTGCGCCAGCAAGGCGTGGCGGCGCGTCTGCGGCAGCAGCGCCAGTGCGCCACGGCCGCCGGTGTCGAGCTTGCTCAGGTCCACCAGCACCACCACGGCGTCGCTGCCGGCGGCCGCCGTGACCATGTTGCGCGTGTACTGCTCGTGCCCGGGGGCGTCGGCGATGATGAACTTGCGTGCCGGCGTTGCGAAGTAGCGCCAGGCCACGTCGATGGTGATGCCCTGCTCGCGTTCGGCCTGCAGGCCGTCGGTGAGCAGGCTCAGGTCGGGGACGTCGGCGCCTGTGGCGGCGGCGCGGGCCTGCAGTTCGCCCAGCTGGTCGGCCAGGATGGCGCGGCTGTCCAGCAGCAGGCGGCCGATCAGCGTGCTCTTGCCGTCGTCGACGCTGCCGGCCGTCAGGAAGCGCAGCGCCGCCTGCGCCGACGGCGATGGCGCCGTCAGGGCCCGGCGCTCGGGCTGTGTGAGGGCATTCATCAGAAGTAGCCTTCCTTCTTGCGCCGCTCCATCGCGGCGTCGTTGGCGCGGTCGTCCATGCGTGTGGCGCCGCGCTCGCTGAGCGTGGCGGTCAGCGTCTCGGCCACCACGTCGGCAGCGTCGGTGGCGTTGCTCTCCACGGGGCAGGTGCAGGTCATGTCGCCCACCGTGCGAAAGCGCACCGGCAGCCGCTCCACCGGCTCGCCCGCCGCGGGCGGGGTGACGGGCGTCACCGGCACCAGCAGCCCCTGGCGGCGCACCACCTCGCGCTCATGGCGGTAGTAGATCGGCGGCAGCGCGATGCGCTCGCGCGCGATGTACAGCCACACGTCGAGCTCAGTCCAGTTGCTGATCGGGAACACGCGGAAGTGCTCGCCCGGGCGGTGGCGGGTGTTGAACAGCGTCCACAGCTCGGGCCGCTGCTCTTTGGGCTGCCACTGCCCGAAGCCGTCGCGGTGGCTGAAGATGCGCTCCTTGGCGCGCGCCTTTTCCTCGTCGCGCCGGGCGCCGCCGATGAGTGCGTCGTAGCGGTGCGCCTCGATGGCCTCCAGCAGCGTCACGCTCTGGTGGCCATTGCGGCTTTCGAGCGGGTGCGCCAGGCGCACGGTGCCGCGCAGGAGGCTGTCGTCGAGGTGGGCCACCACGAGGCGGTCGCCGCCTTCGGCCACCAGGCCGTCGCGGAAGGCAATCACCTCGGGGAAGTTGTGGCCGGTGTCGACGTGCAGCAGCGGCAGCGGCAGCGGCAGGCGGCCGTCGAAGCCGCCCTCGGCGTTGCGCCGCTTGAAGGCCTTGAGCGCCAAGTGGCGCACGACGCAGCTGTCCTTGCCGGCCGAAAACAGGATGGCGGGACGCTCGAACGAGGCCACGACCTCGCGCAGGATGTAGATGGCCTCTTCCTCCAGCGCCTCAAGATGACCGGTGGCCCGGTGCGGGGCCTGGGGATGCAGGGCGAGGGCCTTGTTCATGGCGTCGTCACCGTCCGGATGTCCGTCGATGGCAGGGCGCTCGCGTGCAGCCCGCACTCCTTGGCGGACGCCTGCTCCCACCACCAGCGGCCGGCGCGGAAGCTCTCGCCCGCGGCGACGGCACGCGTGCAAGGCTCGCAGCCGATGCTCGGGAAGAAGCGGTCGTGCAGCGGGTTGTAGGGCACGCCGTGGCGCTGCACGTAATGCCACACGTCGGCCAGGGACCAGTCGGCCAGGGGGTTGAACTTGGCGCGGCCGGCGTCGTCAAGGTCCACCAAGGGCACGTGGGCGCGCGCGTCGCTCTGCTCGCGGCGCAGGCCCGTCACCCAGGCGCTGCGGCCCTGCAGCAGGCGGCCCAGTGGCTCGAGCTTGCGCAGCGCACAGCAGGCCTTGCGCAGGGCCACGCTCTGACGCATGGCGAGCTCGCCGTGCTCGCTCGCGAAGTGCAGCACGGCCTCGGCCTGGGGGCGAAAGCGCTCGATGGTGATGCCGTAGTGGCGCTCGGCGGCCTCGGCGGTGGCCAGCGTCTCGGTGTGCAGGCGGCCGGTCTCCAGCGTGGCCACCGCGATGGGCAGGCCGTGGCGAGCGATGAGGTCGGTGATGACCATGTCCTCCACGCCCAGGCTGCTGGCCTGCACGATGCCGCCGGCGTGTGCGGCGGCAGCCTCGGCGAGGCGGCGCTGCGCGGCGGCCACGCGCTGGCCAAAGCCGGGGGTGGCGCGGGCGTGGCGCTTGATCGCCGCGCGCGCGGGTTTGGGGGCGGCCTTGCTCACTGTGCGGCTCCGGTGGGCTTGCGTTCGGGCGGCACGGTCTGGTAGTGCGAGCTGAACCAGCCCAAGGCGCGCTCCGCGGTCTCCCGGCGTTGGTCGGCGCGCAGCTGCACGGCATCAAACCCGCAGCGGCGCAAGAGCGGCAGCATGTCGGCCAGCACCTCGCCGGTGGCGCGGATTTCGCCGGCATAGCGCAGGCGCGCGCGCAGCAAGACAGCCTGGCTGTAGGCGCGTCCGTCTGTCCACTTGGGAAAGTGCAGCGCCACGGCGGCGTGGGCGCAGATCTCGTCGGCGCGCGCCAGCACGTCGGCGTCGTTGGGAAGGGTCAGCGCGTTGGCGGCGGCGTCGGTGTCGGCGGGGATGAACTGCATGGGTTGGCCTCTCACACGCTCAGGCGGTGGCCGTGCTGCGGCGCACGGCATCGGCGGCGGCGCGGAACGGCGCCGGGCCCAGCCGCGTGGCGGTGTCGACGAAGTGCTCGCCCTGCGCGCGCTCGCGCAGGTAGGTCTCGATCACGGCTTCGACGGCGTCGGCCACCTCGTCGGCGGCAAAGCTCGGGCCGATCACCTTGCCCGGCCGCGGCGCGCCCGACAGCCGCGTGCCGTCGCTGCCGCCCACGGTGAGCTGGTACCACTCGCTGCCGTCCTTGTCGACGCCGAGGATGCCGATGTGGCCGCTGTGGTGGTGGCCGCAGCTGTTGATGCAGCCGCTGATGTGCAGGTCGATGTCGCCGATGTCGTGCAAGCGGTCGAGATCGTCGAAGCGCTCGCTGATGGCAGCGGCCACGGGGATCGAGCGCGCGTTGGCCAGCGCGCACAGGTCGCCGCCGGGGCAGGCGATGAGGTCGGTGAGCAGCCCGATGTTGGGCGTGGCGAAGCCGCCCTCGCGCGCCGCCATCCACAGCGCCCGCAGCTCGTGAGCCGGCACCCAGGGCAGCACGATGTTCTGGTCGTGCGTAAAGCGCGCCTCGCCCGAGCTGAAGCGCTCGGCCAGCGCCGCGGCGCCGTCGAGCTGCTCGGCCGTCACGTCGCCCGGCGGCAGGCCCGCTCGCTTGAGCGACAGCGTCACGGCGCGCAGGCCCTGGAGCCGGTGCGCGTGCACGTTGCGCTGCAGCCAGCGGTCGAAGGCGGGCAGCGGGTCGTGCGGCGGCGCGGGCCCTCCATCGGGCTCCATCGCGGGCAGCGCCGGCACCGTGAAGCCGGCGGCCACGCGGTCGAACTCGGCCTGCGCCAGCCGCGGCGTGGCCGGGTCGGCGGCCAGTGCGGCGTACTCGCGGTTGACGTCGTCGACGAAGCGCTGGCCCTCGGCGCGCACGAGGATCTTGATGCGCGCCTTGTACATGTTGTCGCGTCGGCCGTGCAGGTTGTAGACGCGCACGATGGCCTCGAGGTAGACGAGGATGTCCTGCCAGGGCACGAAGGCGGCCAGCTCGGTGGCGATGACGGGCGTGCGCCCCATGCCGCCGCCCACGGCGACGCGGAAGCCCACTTCGCCCGCGGCGTTCTTCACCAGAGTCAGGCCAATGTCATGCCAGGCGGTGGCGGCGCGGTCCTCGGCTGCGCCGTGGATGGCGATCTTGAACTTGCGCGGCAGGAAGGCGAACTCGGGGTGCAGCGTGCTCCACTGGCGCAGCAGCTCGGCGTAGGGGCGCGGGTCGACCGCCTCGTCGGGCGCGATGCCGGCGAGCGCGTCCGTCGTGATGTTGCGGATGCAGTTGCCGCTGGTCTGGATGCCGTGCATGTCAACCTCGGCCAGCAGATCCATCACGTCGGCGCTGCGCGCCAGCGGGATCCAGTTGAACTGCAGGTTCTGGCGCGTCGTCACGTGGCCGAAGCCGCCGCGCTGCGCGGGCAGGCCGCTGTCGTCCACGAACTCCTGCAGGTCGAACTCCCGCGCGATGCGCGCCAGCTGCCGCAGCTGCCGCGCCGAAACCTCGCCGTAGGGCACGGCCACGCGCAGCATGGGCGCGTGGCGCTGCACGTACCAGCCGTTGTGCAGCCGCAGCGGGCGGAAGTCGTCGGCCGAGAGCTCGCCATCCAGGTGGCGCTGGAGCTGGTCGCGGTACTGCTGGGCGCGCGCGCGCAAGAACTGGCGGTCGACGTCGGTGTAGCGGTACATGGAAAGCTCGGGCACCAGGGCTGTGGGCCGCAACTCTAGGAAGCCTTCATCATTTCTGGAAATACATGTTTGGAATCTTTTTATAACTCTTGGTATCTAAGAGGTGGCATCGAGCCCCCTTTCTAGAATCGATGTCATGCAGCGACGCGCACTCCTCGGCACGGCTTTGCTGGCCTTGGCCGGATGCCAGACCGTTCCGGCGCCATCGCAGGCGCCGCCGCCCGCGCCACCGGTCGCACCGCCGCCCCCGCCGCCGACCCCCCTTCGGCCGCCCCGGCTGGGGCTGGCGCTGGGCGGGGGTGCCGCGCGCGGTTTCGCGCACATCGGCGTCATCCAGGTGCTGGAGGAAGCCGGCATCCGCCCCGACCTTGTCGTGGGGACCTCGGCCGGCAGCCTGGTGGCGGCACTGTTCGCGCACGGCAAAACCGGCACCGAACTCGCCTCGATGGCATTGACGATGGACGAGAGCGCCATCACCGACTGGGGCTTTCCCAGCCGTGGGCTCATCCGCGGCGAGGCGCTGGCGCGCTACGTTCGAGAGCAGACCGGCGGTCGCCTCATCGAGCAGATGCCGCTGCCGCTGGGCATTGTCGCCACCGATCTGGACAGCGGAGCCGGTGTGCTGTTTCGCCGCGGCGACACCGGCACCGCAGTGCGCGCCTCCAGCGCCGTGCCGGCGGTCTTCCAGCCGGTGAGGATCGGCGAACGCGAGTACGTGGACGGCGGCCTGGTCTCGCCGGTGCCGGTGCGCTACGCCCGCGAGATGGGCGCCGAGATGGTGATCGGCGTTGACATCTCGACGCCGCCCGATGGCGCTGCCACCGACGGCACGATGCGGCTGCTGTTGCAGACCTTCGCCATCATGGGCAAGAGCATCAACCGCTTCGAACTGCGCGAGGCCGACGTCGTGTTGCGACCGGCGTTGGTGGGCGTGGGCAGTGCCGACTTCACGGCCCGCGTGCGCGCCGTCCGTGCCGGGCGCGAGACCGCGCAGGCACAGCTTGGCGATATTCGGCGCAAACTGCAGCAACTCGCCCGTCCTGCGCCGGGCTGACCCGCGAGCGCCCCGGGGCCCGCGGTACCTGGGCGAGCGCGCTGCGGCGCCCGGGCTGCCATGAAAAAGGCCCCGCCGCGGCGGGGCCTGGGGCACGTCGGCCTGGCCGACGTCGCTCATCCGATGGGCGTCAGGCGGCGCGCCGGGCCTTGGGCGTGGCGGCCTTCGTGGCCGTCACAGCGGTGGAGGTCATGGCGTTGAAGTTGGCCTCGGCCACTTCGGCGGCCTGCTTGGCCGCCTTGTGGGCGCTTTCGTAGGCGTTGTTGGCGGCGGCCACGGCCGACTTCACCAGGGCTACCGCGCTCTCGGTGCCGGCGGGCGCGTTCTTCACGGCGCTGTCGACCATCGCCAGCATCTTCTTCTGGCTGTCAGCCATCTGGGCCTCGGCGGTCTTGGTGAACTCGGCGCCCGTTCCGGCCAGGATGTCGTAGAGGTGGCGGCTGTAGGCGGCAGCCTTTTCGGCAGCCGGCTGCAGCAGGCCGGCCTGCAGGGCCAGCAGCTCCTGCGGGTCCTTGACGGACATGGCGGCGTAGGTGGTCTCTGCGGCTTCGGTCAGGCTGGCCTTGGCGACCTGCAGGTTCAGCTCGACGAGCTTCTCCATGCCTTCGAAGGCCTTGGTGCTGAGGCCGAACAGGGATTCGACAGAGGCCTTCTGGGCGGCCAGCAGCTGCTCGGGGGTGAAGGGCGTGGACATGGTGTTCTCCAGGAGGGCTGAGGTTGAAGGGGAGGCACAACCGCTGCAGCGCGCCGTCGCTCCGGTGATCCGGGTCGGCCGATGCTGCGTTGCAACATGACCCGGAGTATAGGGTTCGCAAGGCATCGATCAAGCGGTTTTTGCTGCGTCGCAACAATTTAGGGGCGGCTTCCTAGAATCGCCCGCCGTGCTCGCATTCCACTCCGACACCTTCGTGCTGCCCCTGCCGCCGGGGCACCCGTTCCCGATGACGAAGTACCGCCTGCTGCGCGACGCCGCCCAGGCCACGATGCCGGGCATCCGTGTCGCCGAGGCGCCGCCGGCCAGTGACGGCGAGCTGGCCCTGGCGCACGAGCCGGCGTGGATCGACGCCGTCGTGCACGGCACCACCACGGCCGCGCAGCAGCGCGAGATCGGCTTTCCGTGGAGCGAGCGCATGGTCGAGCGCGCCCGGCGCTCGGTGGGAGCCAGCATCGCCGCGGCGCGCACGGCCCTGTTCGGCGTCGCGGGCGGCCCCGAGGGCGTGGCTGCCAACCTGGCCGGCGGCACGCACCACGCCTACGCACACAAAGGCTCGGGCTACTGCGTATTCAACGACGTCGCGGTGGCGGCGCGGCTGATGCAGGCCGAGTGGCACCGCACGCAGCGCGCGCTGCTGCGCGTGATCGTCATCGACCTCGACGTGCACCAGGGCAACGGCACGGCACACATCTTCCGCGACGACGACACGGTGTTCACGCTGTCCTTGCACGGCGCGAAGAACTTCCCGTTCCGCAAGGAGGCCGGCGACCTGGATGTCGAGCTGCCCGATGGCTGCACCGACGAGCCCTACCTGGCCGCGCTGGACGCCGCTTTGGCCACGGCCTTCGACCGAACCGCCGCGGCACCCCCCGGCCTGGCCTTCTACCTGGCCGGCGCCGACCCGCACGAGGACGACCGCCTCGGCCGCCTGAAGCTCAGCAGCGAGGGTCTGGCCGAGCGCGACCGGCGCGTGCTGCGGGCGCTGCGCGAGCGCGGCATCCCGGTGGCGTTGTCGATGGCCGGCGGCTACGGGCGCGACCTGCACACCACCGTGGCCGTGCAGCGCCGCACGCTGGAGCTTGCGCTGCAGTCCTGGCAGCAGTGGCCGGCCACGCGGCGCGAGGCGGCATGACGGTCGCGCGCCCACCCAGCCAGGGCCGCGAGGCCTTTGCGCACTTTGCGGCCATCACCACGCGCTGGATGGACAACGACGTCTACGGCCACCTGAACAACGTCGTCCACTACAGCCTGTTCGACACCGCGGTGAACCGCCTGCTCATCGAGGCCGACGCACTGGACATCCACGCGGGTGGCGTCATCGGCCTCGTGGTGCACACGCAGTGCCACTATTTCGCGAGCCTGGCCTTCCCGCAGGTGGTGACGGCCGGCATCCGCGTCGAGCAGCTCGGCCGCACCAGCGTGCGCTACGGCCTGGGTCTGTTTGGCGACGACGCGCCGCAGGCTGCCGCCATCGGGCAGTTCACCCACGTCTACGTCGATCGCGCCACGCGCCGGCCGGTGCCGCTGCCCGAGCGTCTGCGCGCCGTGCTCGAACCCCTCGTCCGTCTGGCGCCTTGCCAATGAAGCCTGCCGCATGAAGCCCACACCCGACACCATCGCCGCCGTCGACCACGCCATCACCAGCCGCCACTCGATCCGTGCCTTCCTGCCCACGCCAGTGCCGCGCGAGACGATCGAGCAGGTCCTGTCCGTGGCCGCGCGCGCGCCCAGCGGCACCAACACCCAGCCCTGGCAGGTGCACGTGCTCACCGGCGAGGCCAAGGCCGCGCTGTCGCGCGACATCCGCGCCGCCTACGACGACCCGGCCGAGCGCGCCCGCCACACCGAGCCCTACGCCTACTACCCCACCGAATGGGTCAGTCCCTACATCGACCGCCGACGCAAGGTGGGCTGGGACCTCTACGGTCTGCTCGGCATCGCCAAGACCGACAAGGCGCGCATGCACGAGCAGCACGCACGCAACTACGACTTCTTCGGTGCGCCCGTGGGCCTGATGTTCACGATCGACCGCGTGATGCAGCAGGGCTCGTGGTTGGACTACGGCATGTTCCTGCAAAGCGTGATGGTGGCTGCCCGCGCCCGCGGCCTGGACACCTGTCCGCAGGCGGCGTTCACGCAGTTCCACCGCCTCATCGCGCGTCACCTGGGCCTGCGCGACGACCAGACGGTGGTCTGCGGCATGTCACTGGGCTGGGCCGACCCGGCTGCGGTGGAGAACACGCTGGTCACCGAGCGCGAGCCGGTGGCCGGATTCGCGCGCTTCGTGGGTTGAGGACGAGAGGACCGTGCCCATGAGCAAGCCCGCCGTGCTGGTGGCCCGCGCCGTGTTTCCCGAAACCTTGGCGCGCCTGAGCGGGCATTTCGAGGTCGAGGCCAACGAGGCCGATGCGGTGTTCAGCAAGCCGCAGTTGATCGAGCGCCTGCAGGGCAAGGCCGGCGCCTTGACGACCGGCAGCGAGCGCATCGATGCCGAGGTGCTGGTCGCCTGCCCGGGATTGCGCGTGGTGGCCAACATGGCGGTCGGCTTCAACAACTTCGACGTGCCGGCCTGCACGGCGGCCGGCGTGCTGTGCACCAACACGCCCGACGTGCTCACGGAGACCACGGCCGACTTCGGCTTCGCGCTGATGATGGCCGCGGCGCGCCGCATGGCCGAAGGCGAACACTTCCTGCGCCGCGGCGAGTGGACCAAGTGGCGCTACGACATGTTCACCGGCACCGACGTGCACGGCGCGGCCCTGGGCATCCTGGGCATGGGCCGCATCGGGCAGGCCATCGCGCGGCGCGGCGCGCTGGGATTCGGCATGCAGGTGATCTACCACAACCGCAGCCGGCTGAGCCCCGAGCAGGAGGCGCCGCTGGGCGCACGCTACGTCGACAAGGCCACGCTGCTGCGCGAGAGCGATCACCTGGTGCTCGTGCTGCCGTACTCGCCGGCTTCGCACCATGCCATTGGCGCGGCCGAGCTGGCGCTGATGAAGCCCACGGCCACGCTCACCAACGTGGCACGCGGTGGCATCGTGGACGATGCGGCGCTGGCACTGGCCTTGCGCGAGCGCCGGATCGCCGCCGCGGCGCTGGACGTCTTCGAAGGCGAGCCCGCGGTGCACCCCGATCTGCTGACCGTGCCCAACGTCGTGCTCACGCCCCATATTGCCAGCGCCACCGTGGCCACGCGCCGCGCGATGGCCGAGCTCGCGGCCGACAACCTGATCGCGGCGTTCACGGGTGGTACGGTGAAGACGCCAATCAACCCGGAAGTGCTGCAGCGCACCTGACGGCAACGGGCTGAGACAATCGGCGCCATGCCCGAACCCCTCCTGTGGGCCGCGCTGGCCCTGCTGTCGCTGAACCTCGTCCTGCTCGTCGCATGGCTGCTGCGACGACCGTCTGAAGGTGCCGGACCGCAAATCGATCGCCTGGAGCGCGCGCTGCGCGACGAGCTCGGCCGCCAGGGCCAGGGAACGCGCGGCGATCTGGCCAGCTTCCAGCAGATGCTGCTGACGGCCAGCGGCGACGCGGCGCGGACGCAGAACGAGCAGATCGATGGCTTCCGCGTGCAGCTCGGGCAGATGCAGCAGGCGCTGGAGGCCGCGCTGCGGCGCTTCGCCGATTCGCAGGCCGAGCAGTTGCTGAAGCTCTCCGAGGCCAACGAGCGCCGCATCGCCGAGGTGCGCCAGGCTGTGGAGCAGCGCCTGGTGGCGCTGCAGGAGGGCAACGAGAAGAAGCTCGACCAGATGCGGGCCACCGTCGACGAGAAGCTGCACGCCACGCTCGAGCAGCGCCTGGGCGAGAGCTTCAAGCAGGTGGCGGACCGCCTCGAACAGGTGCACAAGGGCCTGGGCGAGATGCAGACGCTGGCGCGCGACGTCGGCTCGCTCAGCCGCGTGCTCGGCAACGTCAAGACCCGCGGCATCTTCGGCGAAACCCAGCTCGCCGGCCTGCTGGAGCAGGTGTTCACGCCGGAGCAGTACGCGGCCAATGTGGCCACCGTGCCGGGCAGCAACGAGCGTGTGGAGTTCGCCGTGCGGCTGCCGGGACGCCACGGGCCGGGCAGCGACGAGGTGCCGCTGTGGCTGCCCATCGACGCCAAGTTCCCGCGCGAGGACTATGAACGGCTGCTCGACGCCCAGGAGCGCGCCGACGCGCCGGCCGCCGAGGCTGCCGCGCGCGCCATCGAGACGCGCCTGCGCGCCGAGGCCAGGAGCATCCGCGAGAAGTACGTGGCACCGCCGCACACCACCGACTTCGGCATCCTCTTTGTGCCCACCGAGGGCCTGTATGCCGAGGCGCTGCGTCGCCCGGGGCTCTTCGAGGCGCTGCAGCGCGAGCACAAGGTGGTGCTCACGGGGCCGACCACCTTGCTGGCCACGCTCACCAGCCTGCAGATGGGCTTTCGCACGCTGGCCCTGGAGAAACGCTCGGCCGAGGTCTGGCAGGTGCTGGGCGCCGTGAAGACCGAGTTCGGCAAATTCGGCGAGGTCCTGGCCAAGACCAAGAAGAAGCTCGACGAGGCCTCCAGCACCATCGACGCTGCGGCCGTGCGCACGCGGGCGATGGAGCGGCGGCTGCGCGGTGTGGAGTCGCTGCCCGAGCCGCGCGTGGCCGATCTTCTGCCCGGCCTCGACGACGACGCGGCCGCCGAGCCGCGCCTTGATGCCTGAGGCTGGCGCGGGCGTGCCGGCGCGCACGCTGCTGGCACTGGTGCTGGGCCAGCTCGGCATCCACGCCGCGATGGCCGGGCTGCGCCTGGCCGCACCGCTGCAGGCCCTGCGCGAGGGCTACAGCCCCTGGGCCGTGGGGCTGTTGCTGGCCTTGTTCGCGGGCGCCGCGGTGCTGAGCGCGTTGCGCGCCGGTCGGCTGGCCGACCGCCACGGCTACCACCGGCCGATGATGCTGGCCGTGGCCGTGACCTTGGCCGGCATGCTGTGTGCGCTGGGCTCTACCTGGGCGCCCGAGGGCTGGCGCTTCGCGCTGCTGTGCCTGGCCGCGGCCGGCACGGGCATGGGCACCAACACGGGCATGCTCACCATCCAGCGCACGGCCGGCCACGCCGCGGGCTCGGCCACCGAGCGCGTCCGCATCTTCAGTTGGCTGGGCGTGGCGCCTTCGTTCAGCAACGTCGTCGGGCCGGTGGCGGCCGGGCTGATGATCGACTTCGGCGGCTTCCCTGCGGCCTACGCGCTGCTGCTGGCCTTGCCGCTGATCACGCTGGTGATGGCGCGCCTGGTCCCGCACCAGACGCCCTGGGGCGTGGCCGCGGCGGAGCAGCGCGCCGCCTGGGAGCTGCTTCGGTTGCCGGCCTTCCGACGCTTGTTGTGGGTGAATGGCCTGCTGGCAATGTGCTGGGACGTGCACACCTTTGCGGTGCCGGTGCTCGGGCACGAGCGTGGCTTCAGTGCCGGCACGATTGGCTTGATCCTGGGCGCCTTCACGCTGTCGGTGACGCTGGTGCGCCTGGCCATCCCGCTGCTGGCCCACCGTCTGCGCGAGGCCACCGTGGTGCGCTGCGCGATGATCGGCTGCGGCGTCGTCTTCGCGCTGTACCCGCTGGCGCCCTCGCCGCCGTGGATGGGCGTTTGTGCCGTGCTGCTGGGCCTGGCGCTGGGCAGCGTGCAGCCCATGGTGATGTCGCTGCTGCACGACGTCACGCCGGGCGAGCGCCATGGCGAGGCGCTGGCCCTGCGTTCCATGGTGATCAACGCCTCGAGCACGGCGCTGCCGCTGCTGTTCGGGGCCAGCGGCGCGCTGGTGGGCGCTGCCGCGCTGTTCTGGGCCGCGGGTGGGGCGGTGGGCGCCGGCTCGTGGCTGGCGCGGCGGCTGCAGCCCGCCTAGGAGCGTGGGCGGCGGTCATCCGGCCCCGTGCTCCTAGAAGCGGATGCCGGCCGGCGCGGGCTGTCCGCCGGTTGACGCCGCAGCCGGCTCCGTTGTGGCCGGCGTGCTGCGCTCCACCAGCGGGCGCGGCGGTGTCGCCTGCCAGCTGCGCGGCAGCTGGCTCTGTCGGGGGTAGCCGGCGGCATCGAGGAAGCGGCTCCAGTCGGCGTCGTTGAAGCCGCGCAGAGGCTGGCTGCCCAGGGTCAGCGACGGCACCGAGCGTGCGCCCACCAGGCGCTCGAGCGCGACACCGTCTTCGTCGGTGGTGACGCGGCGCTCGGTGAAGGGCACGCCGCGTTGCACCAAGAGCTGGCGCGCCGTGTCGCAGACCGGGCAGGGCTCCCCGGTGTACAGCGTGACGGGATGGCGCTGCACCGCATTGCGCAGCTCCAGCGGCAGTATCAGCTCGGGGTTGAGGGGGGCTGCCGCCGGGTT
>JAUMBF010000089.1:62035-74071 GCA_032115875.1 Rubrivivax sp. | reverse complement strand
GCAACCTGGGGCCTGCGCTGCGCAGCTGGCGGGCGAGCTGGCGGGAACTGGCCGCCAAGGTCCCGGACCGTACCCTCGAAATGCCTCAGGGCCGCATCGAGCCGCTGGGCTATGTGGTCATGCAGCATGGCCTGCGCGACAACCGGCCGCCGAAGGCCTACCAGCGCTGGATAGAGCGCTTTCCGCGCGAATACCGCCAGGCCGTCCTGGGGGAGGCCGAGCCCGCCGCAGTGCCGGTGGCCGATGACCCCTATTGCCTGGCCATGCTCAAGCACTACCGCAGCCTGATGCCGATGGCCATGCAGGCCCGCACGCCGGTGTTCGCGCTCAAGCCCGCGCACGGCGCCATCGGCGCGCACGGCGTGGCGGTGCGCCGTGCCCACGCCGACTTCCTGACCCTCGCGCAGCGCATCGCGGCGCGGGCCGGTCTGGCCCTGACCTGAATCGAGCCCCATGCCCGTGCGCAAGAAACTCATCGAAGTCGCCCTCCCCCTGGAGGCCATCAACGCCGCCAGCGCACGCGAGAAGTCCATCCGCCACGGCCACCCCAGCACCCTGCACCTGTGGTGGGCGCGGCGCCCGCTGGCGGCGGCGCGGGCGGTGATCTTCGCGCAGATGGTGGACGACCCGTCGTCCTGGCCGGACCTCTTCCCCACGGAGAAGAAGCAGCAGCAGGAGCGGGAGCGGCTGTTCCGCATCATCGAGGAATTGGTGAAGTGGGAGAACACCACCAACGAGACGGTGCTTCAGGCGGCGCGCGACGAGATCTGGCAAAGCTGGCGCCGGGCCTGCGCGGAGAACGCCGACCACCCCAGGGCGCGGGAGCTCTTCAATCGCAACGTGCTGCCGGCTTTCCATGACCCGTTCGCTGGTGGCGGCGCACTGCCCCTGGAGGCGCAACGCCTGGGTCTGGAGTCGTACGCCAGCGATCTGAACCCCGTGGCCGTGCTGATCAACAAGGCCATGATCGAGATCCCGCCCAAGTTTGCGGGCAAGCCGCCCGTGAACCAGGCGTGGCGAGGCAAGAGTGCCGATGAGCGGGCAATGACCACCCAATGGCGTGGCGCCCAGGGTCTGGCCGAGGATGTTCGCTACTACGGACAGTGGATGCGCGACGAGGCCGAGAAACGCATTGGACACCTTTACCCGAAGGTCGAGGTAACCGCCGAGATGGCGAACGCGCGGCCAGACCTGAGGCCCTACGTCGGTCGCAATCTCACCGTGATCGCCTGGGTCTGGGCGCGCACGGTGAAGAGCCCTAATCCGGCCTTCGCCCAAGTGGACGTGCCACTAGCGTCGACCTTCATGCTCTCCACGAAGGCGGGCAAGGAGGCCTATTTGGAGCCGGTGATCGAGGGTGCCGGCTACCGCTTCACGGTGAAGGTGGGGAAGCCTGAGGATGCGGAGGTGGCGAGGAATGGCACCAAAGCAGCCGGTCGCGGTGCGAACTTTCTCTGCCTTATGTCCGGGTCGCCGATCGCAGGTGGATACATAAGAGCAGAAGGCATGGCCGGGAGGCTCGGTTCCCGGCTTATGGCGATTGTTGCAGAGGGTGATCGAGGCCGTGTGTTTCTCCCGCCCGTCGCTGAGCACGCGACAGCTGCGAATTGCGAGCCCGTCGGCGAAGTTCCTGTTCAAGAACTGCCGAAGGAAGCAGGGGGAGGCGGCAGAACTAACTTCTGGTGCGTGATCTACGGGCTCGAGCGCTTCGCCGATCTCTTCACCCCACGCCAACTAGTGGCGCTGACCACCTTCTCTGATCTAGTGATAGAGGCGATGCAGCAGATCAAGCGCGACGCTATCACGGCCGGTTTGCCTGATGACCCCAGGCCCTTGCGCGACGGCGGTACCGGAGCCTCGGCCTATGCTGAAGCCGTCGGTGTGTATCTGGGAATTGCTCTCAGTCGGTTGACTGACATCTGTAACGCATTGTGCCGTTGGGAGGTAACCAAGACGCAGGTGCGGAATCTCTTTGGGAGACAAGCGATCCCGATGCTCTGGGACTTTGCCGAGAACAACGTCTTTGCCGGTGCTGCGGGAGATTACATCGTAAGTCTTGAGAACATGGTGAAAGCTCTCGAACGGCTTCCTAGACAAGGAATTGGAATTACGCACCATGCAGACGCGCAGAGGCAGCTCATAAGCCGAGATAGGCTCGTCTCGACCGATCCGCCCTACTACGACAACATCGGCTACGCAGATCTTTCGGACTTCTTTTACGTTTGGCTGCGTCGCTCGCTGCGCACCACCTTCCCCGACCTATTCGCGACGCTTGCTGTACCGAAAGCGGAAGAATTAGTCGCGACACCATACCGCCACGGAGGCAAGGAGAGAGCCGAGTCCTTCTTCCTCGATGGCATGACGCAGGCGATGCATCGCCTGGTCGAGCAATCTCACCCTGCCTTTCCGGTCACCATTTACTACGCTTTCAAACAGTCAGAAACGGAAAGCATTGAGGGTACGTCTAGCACCGGATGGGAGACATTCCTCGACGCGGTGATCCGCGCTGGCTTCGGTATCAGCGGTACGTGGCCGATGCGCACCGAGTTAAGCAATCGCATGATTGGTTCGGGCACCAACGCTCTCGCCTCAAGCATAATCCTAGTCTGCCGTAAACGCGGGCACGCAGCATCTAGCGCGACCCGCCGCGAGTTCGTCGCTGCCCTAAAGACCGAACTGCCCACTGCACTGCGCCACCTGCAGGAAGGCAACATCGCCCCGGTGGACCTCGCACAGGCCGCCATCGGCCCCGGGATGGCGGTCTACACCCGCTACTCGAAAGTGATCGACGCGCAAGGCAACCCCGTGTCCGTCCGCGAGGCGCTCACCCTGATCAACCAGGTCCTCGACGAAACCCTGGCCGAGCAGGAGGGCGACTTCGACACCGACAGCCGCTTTGCGCTGGCCTGGTTCGAACAGCACGGCTTCGACGAAGGCGAATTCGGCGTGGCTAATGTCCTGGCGCAGGCCAAGAACACCGGGATGAACGGGCTGGTGGAGTCCGGCATCCTGGCGTCCAGCCGTGGCCGTGTGCGCCTGTTGCGCGCCGACGAGCTACCGGAAGACTGGGACCCGGCCACCGACCCCCGCCTCACCGCCTGGGAGGTGGTGCATCAGTTGATCCGCGTGCTGGGCAGCGGCGGCGAGCCGGCGGCCGCCGAGCTGCTGGTGAAGCTCGGCGCCAGGGCTGAGCCTGCCCGCGAGCTGTGTTACCGGCTTTACACCCTGTGCGAGCGCAAGAAGCGCGCGGCCGACGCGCTGAGCTACAACGCGCTGGTGCAAAGCTGGCCGGAGATGCTCCGGTTGGCGGCCGACCCGGGGCGATCGTCCGGTGGGCGATCCGCGGGCCCGGATGGGGACTTGTTCGATCAATAGTCTTCGAACCAGGGCGGCAACCGGTCAGATAGCGCCTCCAAATTGTTCCAAAGTTCATGGTCGACGCTTACAATAAGCGCCATGAACGCTGACAAAACTCCCATTCGGTCAAGAGCGCTTGCGCTGATCGAGGCTGACGGCCACCGGGTCGGCGCCCGTCTGGCGCAGGCTGCCGGGGTATCGAGACAGGTCGCCAATGGCTACCTGCAGGCCATGGTGCGCGACGGTCTGGTGAGTGCCGAGGGCACGACCCGGGCGCGGGTGTACGCGCTGCGCGCGCTGGAGCAGGCAAGGAGGCGCTACCCGCGCGAAGGGCTGCAGGAAGACGTGGTCTGGCGCGAGCTCGTGGCGCCGGTGGTCGCCGCCTGCCCGGACAACGTGCGCAACATCTGGCACTACGCGGCCACCGAGATGATCAACAACGCCATCGATCATTCCGGCTCGGCCGAGGTGACGGTGGAGGTGAGCCGCAACGCGCTGTGGACGGAGCTGAGGGTGATCGATGAGGGCGAGGGCATCTTCCTCAAGATCCAGCGCGCGCTCGGGCTGCTGGATGCGCGCGAGTCGATCCTGGAGCTCGCCAAGGGCAAGCTCACCACGGCGCCCACGCACCACTCTGGCGAGGGGATCTTCTTCACGTCGCGCGCGATGGATGTGTTCGAGATCGAATCGCACCAGTTGCGGTTCAGCCATCGGCCGCGCACGGCCGATACGATCTTCGAACAGCCGCAGGACACGCCGGGCACCCGCATCCACATGCGGCTGGCCAACGACAGCGCGCGGCTGATGCGCGAGATCTTCGATGCCTACACCGACTCCGAGGAGCACACCTTCGACCGGACCGTGGTGCCGCTGCGACTGGCCCAGTACGAGGGCGAGCAACTGGTCTCGCGATCGCAGGCCAAGCGCGTGGCCAATCGGTTCGAGCGGTTCAAGCGCGTGGAGCTCGACTTCTCCGGCATCCACGACATCGGGCAGGCCTTTGCCGATGAGCTGTTCCGGGTGTTCGCCAACGCGCACCCGGGGATCGTCATCACGCCCATGCACACCGAGCCCGCCGTGGCCAGCATGATTCGCCGCGCGGTGGCGGCACGCGAAGCGCAGGCGGGCACACCACCCGACAAGCAGGGGTAGACCATGGCCATCACGAACCAGGAACGCATCGGCAAGGCGATGGATCTGCTGCGCCAGGGACTGGCGCCCTTCGTTGATCGCGAGTTCAGGAGCCTCCACAAGGCGCAGGCGCTGCAGGAGGCCCTGCGCTACATGGGCGATGATCGGCTGTACGCGAAGAAGAACCTGCCCGACTGGGATGTGGCGGGCGTGCTCAAGCTGATGTGGGACGCCTGGAATGACGTCTTTGCGCGCACGCTCGGGCGCGCCGAGCGCTCGCTGGTGCAGGAGCTGCGTGACTGGCGCAACAAGTGGGCGCACCAGGAACCCTTCAGCAGCGACGACACCGACCGCGCCCTGGACTCCATGGCACGGTTGCTGGCGGCCGTCTCGGCCCCCCAGGCCGAGGACGTGAACAAGATGAAGCTCGAGCTGCGCAGGCTCGTCTTCGATGAGCAGGTGCGCGGCGAAAAGCGCAAGGCTGGTGGCTCGCTGATCGAGGTAACGGCCTCCAGCACGCTCAAGCCCTGGCGGGAAGTGGTCACCCCGCATGCCGATGTGGCCAGCGGCCGCTATCAGCAGGCCGAGTTCGCCGCCGACCTGTGGCAGGTGCATCTGGGCGAAGGCTCGGACGAATACCGCAAGCCGGCCGAGTTCTTCCGCCGCACCTTCCTGACCCAGAGCCTGAAGCAGCTGCTGGTCTCGGGCGTGCAGCGGCTGGCCGGCCAGGGCGGTGACCCCGTGGTGCAGCTGCAGACAAACTTCGGCGGGGGCAAGACCCATTCGATGCTGGCGCTCTACCACCTGTTCTCGGGGGCGCAGGCCAGCGAACTCGCCGGCGTCGATGTCGTCATGGCCGAGGCCGGCGTGAAGACCCTGCCCAAGGCGCGGCGCGTGGTGCTGGTCGGCAACAAGATCTCTCCCGGTAATCCGGTCACCAAGCCCGATGGCACGGTGGTCCGGACCCTGTGGGGCGAGCTCGCCTGGCAGCTGGGCGGGAAGAAAGCCTTCGCCCGCATCGCGAAAGACGACGAGAACGCGACCAGCCCGGGCGACCTGCTGCGCGAACTGTTCGTGGAATACGGCCCCTGCCTGATCCTGGTGGACGAATGGGTGGCCTACGCGCGGCAACTGCACGACCAGAGCGATCTGCCGGCCGGTGGTTTCGAGACCATGTTCACCTTCGCACAGGCGCTGACCGAGTCGGCGAAGCTCGCGAAGAACTGCCTGCTGGTGGTGTCCTTGCCGGCGTCGGACACCGCTGGCTCGCCGCACGCGGTGGTGGACGACGTGGAAGTGGGCGGCATCCGTGGCCGCGAGGCGCTCGACCGGCTGCGCAACGTGGTGGGCCGGGTGGAATCATCCTGGCGTCCGGCCACGGCCGAGGAAGGTTTCGAGATCGTGCGGCGGCGCCTGTTCGAGCCGCTGGCCGGCGATCAGTTCAAGCACCGCGATGTCACGGCCCGCGCATTTGCCGATCTCTACCTCTCGCAGGCCGCCGAGTTTCCGCCCGACTGCCGGGGCAGCGAGTACGAGAAGCGCATTCAGGCGGCGTTCCCCATTCACCCGGAGATCTTCGACCGGCTGTACACCGACTGGTCGACGCTGGTGAAGTTCCAGCGCACGCGCGGCGTGCTGCGCCTGATGGCGGCCGTGATCCACAGCCTGTGGGAGAGGGGCGACCGCAACCCGCTGATCCTGCCGTCGACCATTCCGATCGACGACGGCCGTGTGCAGTCCGAACTCACGCGCTATATGTCGGACAACTGGGCGCCGATCATCGAGAAGGACGTGGACGGGCCCAGTTCCCTGCCGCTGAAGATCGACAGCGAAGTGCCCAACCTCGGCAAGCTGCACGCCACGCGGCGGGTCGCCCGAACGATCTATCTCGGCTCGGCGCCCACGGCCACCGCCGCGCACCGGGGACTCGAGGATCGGCGCGTGAAGCTCGGGTGCGTGATGCCCGGGGAGTCCCCCGCAGTCTTTGGAGACGCCCTTCGGCGTCTGGCCTCGTCGGCCACCTACCTGTACCAGGACGGGCCGCGGCTCTGGTACTCCACCCAGCCCACGGTCACGAAGCTGGCGGAAGACCGTGCCGAGCAGCTCAAGCGCAATCCGGACAAGGTGTCGGCTGAACTAGATGCGCGCATCCGTGCTGACCTGAAGAAACAAGGTGACTTTTCACGCATCCACCCCTTGCCGCGATCGGGCGCCGATGTGCCCGATGACCTCGACGCGCGGTTGGTGGTGCTGCCGCCCGAGCATGCCTACAGCAAGGACGGACAGAGCGCGGCCGAGACCGCCGCCCGTGCGATTCTCGAGTCGCGCGGCAATGCTCCGCGCATCTATCGCAACACGCTCGTTTTCCTGGCGGCCGACAAGGTGCGCATGCAGGACTTGGACGAGGCGCTGCGCAAGTACCTCGCGTGGTCGTCGATCCTCGACGAGCGGCTCACGCTGAACCTCGACCCGCATCAGGTCAGGCAGGCTGAAACCCAGAAGACGGCTGCCGACGGTGCGGTGGTGGCGCGGCTGCCCGAGACCTACCAGTGGCTGTTGGTGCCCGAGCAGAAGACACCGCAGTCGGCAGTGGAATGGATGACCTTGCCGCTGCGGGGCAGCGACGCCCTGGCGGTGCGGGCGAGCAAGAAGCTCAAGAGCGACGAATTGCTGCTCACCAGTCTGGGCTCGACCATCCTGCGCAAGAACATCGATGACGTGCCGCTGTGGGCGGGCAACCATGTGCAGGTCAGGCAGCTGGTGGAGTTCTTCGCGCGCTACCTCTACCTGCCGCGCACGCTCGGCCCCGAGGTGCTGGTTCAGGCGATGCGCGACGGCATCTCGCTGCTGACCTGGCAATCGGACACCTTCGCCTACGCGGAGAGCTTCGACGAGGGCGCCGCCCGCTACCGCGGACTGCGCGCCGGAGCGCTGCTGCCGCTGTCGGCCGACAATGCGGGCCTGCTGGTGAAGCCGGGCACGGCATCGGCGCAACTGGAAGCGGAAGTGCATGCGGCGCCTCCTGTGGGCGGGCGTGGGGATACCGGGGGCCAAGGCGAGGAAACTGACCCACGCCCGCAGCCACCGGGTAATGGTCCCGCACCGGTCGCCCCGGCGGAAACCGTTCGCCGCCTCAAGCGCTTCCACGGAACGGTACAGCTCGATGTCACCCGCGTCGGACGCGATGCCGGCCGCATCGCCGAAGAAGTCATCGCTCATCTGGCGGGCCTGGTCGGATCCGAGGTGACCGTGAGCATCGAGATCGAGGCCTGGATTCCCGGGGGTGTCTCGGATTCCGTCGTGCGAACCGTCACCGAGAACAGCCGCAGCCTGAAGTTCAAGAGTCATGGGTTCGAGGAAGACTGAGTGCCTTCGGTGCGAAACCGCTCGACCCGAGCGTTGCGACAGGTCGGTGTGACGATCGGCGCCCTGCGGGCGGCGATCGTGTCCGCCGGGGGCGGCGCCAATGCGCTCGATGACGCCGAAGCGCTGCACAGCAAGGTCATGCGCGTCGCCAGCGAGCCGCGTGCGAAGCCGATGCTGGATCAACTGCTGCAGGCTGGAAACGCGGGTGACTTCCGCGGCCGTGTCCTGGAGGTCAACGTCGCAGCCTGCTTCGTACAAGGCGGGCTCCCGGTCGAATACGGCGTCAGGCAGCCTGGATGCTCGGGCGACATCGATCTCATGTTCAGGGCCGGTGGTTGGCGAGTCCACCTCGAACTCAAGCACCTCGGACAGGACCAGCAGACGAGGCGCGGGATGTCGGCGCAGCTCCAAGGCACCAATCGGTACTGCATCCACGTCGACGACGACCTGGACGATGTCGTCCGGCTGCAGAGGGACATCATCGGCAAGGCATCGACGCGCAAGTTCAACCCGATCCCGGCTCCGGATGCGATCAACCTCGTCGGCATCGACGTGTCCGAGTTGCAACTCGCCACGATCGATCTCGGTGACTGTCTCCTGGCGGCGGGGGGTAACAGCCTCGCGGAGCGCTACTGTCATCCGAGCTGCCTGCGCGAAGGTGTGGTCGGCGTCTTCGAGGACGTGGTCAGTGCACACTGCTCGCCCGCGCAGCGCCAGTGGATCGCCAGATACCACCAAGTGCCCGGCGACGCTCCGCACCCGCGCGACTACCTGCATGGCGCCGTGTTCCTGTTCCGCGACAGACCGGAGACCGCGGCACTGAGTTACGCGCTGCGATCCATACTGGTGTGGAATTCGAGGTTGGTGTCCGCGGAGGTGGCGAGCGCAGTCGGGGCCGCGCTGTACCAAGTCGTTCCTCCGGCGTACTAGCGGTAGTCGCCTGCAGATGCGGCGACAGGATTACGGATTCGCAGGCACCAAGAGTCCTGGTTTCAGGCAAGGCGGGGCGATCTGAACCCGGTGCCACGCGTCCGTTGCGGGTGGAGACGCGGGTGAAAACGCGGGTGAAAACGCCAGAGAAAGCCGTAACGCCGGAGCAAACGCTCCAGAAAACGCTCCAGAAAACGCCCCAGAAAATGCCGGAAGCCGTCGTCGGCCCGCTTCCGCAGGGGCCGCACTGAGGTTCGCGGAGGTCGCTCCAGCCCTGGGCGATTCGGGGAGCGCGATCAACCCTGCGTCCATCGCCATGGGCGAGCCGGCCGCCGAGCGCGACGATCAGGCGCGGGTCCTACCGGACCGGCGTCTTCTTCTCGTGGGTGTCGTTCATTCAGGTCAGTGTTTCTGTCCGTCCCGATCGCCTGAGCGCATCGGGAACATCGAGGGACGCGGGACACCACTGCCGCTCTTGTGCCGACTTCCTCCTTCCTGGCCTGCCCGGCACGGCCCTGGCCTCGGTGACGCTCGCTGTGGCGAGTCGGCCCACCGATCGAGCCCCTGCCGCGTGAGCGGCGCCCCGGGCCTCGGGGGGTTGCGCCAGGTCGATCAGACCGTTGGGCGCTTGCATGACGATTCCCGCTTGTGGCGAGGTCATCAGGAACAGCGTGCCGGGGATGCCGGCTGCGGCGGGGAGCCCGTCACTGGGGTCCGTCACTTGCGCCTGCACTCGGCCATCGCTTGCTGGGCGCGGCTTTGGGCGCGTCGTCACTACCGGTGCGGCGCGTAGTGACGACGCGCATCGCTGGCGCAGCGGCGGGCCGCTGAGGGGTTGCCGCAGCCTGCCGATGGGCTCGGTGGCTGGCGCAGGGGTCGACGCGTTCTCCTGCCTTGCGGCGGCCGGCTCTCGGGAGACTTGCCGGCTCGGAGTGCCCTGACTTCGGGCGGGCGATGCTTGACGCGCATCAAGCGGGCTGACGCAGCCAGCGGAGATTCAGTCCCTCGACGGTACCGCTGAACCGGGCCCGTCACCACGGGCAATCAGGCCCTGAGACGGGCTCCGAATCGAGCAGTCAGCGGCCGTCGTCGTCGGCACTATGGCCAGAACGGACCGTCGACTCCCGGCTGCATTCGCAGCCGTGCCCGGCGTTCCGCTACCTGTCATCGCTCATCAGGAGACGACCACCATGCATCCGAAGCCCTCGAACGAACCCACCCTGCTTCGCCGCCCGCAGGTGCAGCAGCGCACCGGGCTCTCGCGCACCACCCTCTACGAGTACATCAAGGACGGCGCGTTTCCCGCGCCCGTGCGCCTCGGCGCGCGAGCGGTGGGCTGGCTCGAATCCGAGGTGAGCGAGTGGATCCACGCGCGGGTCAAGCTGACCCGCCAGGGCGGCGCGAACGCTGCCGGCTGAGTGCGCGTGCAGACGATCGTTTCCGCAGCGGCGACGGCGATGTCGCGCGTGCCACCCTTCAGCGTCGGCCAGGTGCTCGATCAGTTCCGGGCCGCGCTGCTCGCGCGCGACATCATCCCGCCGGATCCCATCGTGGCCGATGGCCGCCTGCATCGTTGCCATGCCGCCGGCCGGAACGGTCGGGGCGACGCCGCCTATGTGCTGCACCTGGACGGGCTGCCCGCAGGCGGCTTCGAAAATCATCGCGACGGACGCGACTGGGAGACGTGGCGCTTCGATCTCGGGCGAACACCCACCGCCGCCGAGCGTGAGGCCTTCGCTCGCGTCATCCTGGCCGCCCGGATCAGGCGTGACGAAGATGCGCGGCAACATCAGGTCGAAGTTCGCCGTCAGGCTGAGCGCATCTGGGCCCTCGCCCGGCCGGCGCCGGATACGCACCCGTGCCTTGCGAGCAAGGCCGTTGCCGCACACGGGCTGCGCCTCTACAAGGGCGCACTGGTGGTGCCGGTGCGCGACCTCGCCGGCACGGTGCACGGTCTGCAGTTCATCAGTCCGGGCGGCGTGAAGCGCTTCCTCAAGGGCGGGCGCATGCGGGGCCTGTGCGCCTGGCTCGGCGATCTGCCGTCGCCGTCCGACGACGAACAACCCACGCTGCTGGTCGCCGAGGGCATGGCCACCGCGGCCAGCCTGCGCGAGGCCTCGGGCCACACCGTGGTCATCGCCTTTCACGCGGGTAACCTCGGCGCAGTCGCCGCCACGCTCCGCGCGCGATACCACGGAGCCCGCATCGTGGTGTGCGCGGACGACGACCATCTCACGCCCGGCAACCCTGGCCGCACGCATGCCTTCGAGGCAGCACGCACCGTCGGCGGTGCGGTTGCAGTACCGGACTTTGGTGACGACCGGCCTGCGGACGCCACCGACTTCAATGATCTGGCGAGGCTGCGCGGTCTGTCAGCAGTGCTGACCGCGATCGAGGCGGCAGCAAAGCCACCGCAGCCGTTTGCCGGCGACCGCGACTCCAACGCAGCGCAGTCCGCCTGGCCAGACCCGGAACCCCTGACCGCGCCGATCGAATCACAGCCCTATCCGGTCGACGCGCTGCCGCCATTGCTGCGCGACGCCGTGATCGAAGCGCAGGCCTTCGTGCAGTCGCCCGCCGCGCTGGTGGCCTGCTCGGCGCTGTCGGCGCTGTCGGTCGCGGTCCAGGGCATCGTGAACGTGCGCCGCGACCCTCAGCTCGCGGGTCCGGTGTCGCTGTACCTGCTGTCGGTGGCCAAATCGGGCGAGCGCAAGACCACGTGCGACCGGATGTTCGGCGCCGCGCTGCGCGACTGGGAGCGCGATCGCGCGCTCGGCTGCGCGGCGGAACTCGCCGAGTACGAGACGGCTACCGCCTCCTACGAGGCCAAGAAGGCGGGGCTGCTCGAATCCATCAAGCGCAAGCGCCGCGATGCGCAGGACACCGCCGACGACGATCGCGCGCTGGTGGACCTGAGGGCTACGGCACCGACGCCGGTGAGCGTGCCGCGCCTGCGCTACGCCGATGCCACGCCCGAGGCGCTGGCCCATGCACTGGCCACCGGGTGGCAGAGTGCGGCTGTGCTGTCGGCCGAGGCCGGCGCGGTCTTCGGCGCGCACGGCATGGGCTACGAGACCATCCTGCGCAACCTCGCGCTGCTCAACGTGCTGTGGGACGGCGGCGAGATTTCCGTGGATCGTCGCAGCAAGCCGTCGTTTCGTCTGCGCGACCGCAGGCTCACCTTCGGCGTGATGGTCCAGCCCGAGGCGCTGCGCGGGTTCATCGAGCGCGCGGGTGCGCGGCCCCGGGGCA